>DATBNA010000641.1:0-8046 GCA_036554545.1 Hyphomonadaceae bacterium | reverse complement strand
CCGCTGGGACAGGGTTTCTCGAGTTCGTCGAACGGCTTCCCCGGCTTCACGCCGGAATCGGCCGGCAAGGCCAGCCAGTCGAACACGTCCTACTACATCGACGTCGAAACCGACGTGACCCAGGCGGTGACGCTGCAAGGCGCGGTGCGTTACGAGGACTATGACAGCTTCGGCAGCACCACGAACTACAAGCTCGGCGGCCTGTGGCGCGTGAACGATGCGTTCAGCCTGCGCTCGACCTGGTCGACGGGCTTCCACGCCCCGACGGCCGGGCAGGCGAACGTCGTCAACGTGACGACGCAGTTCTCCAACGGCCAGCTCGAGGACGAGGGCACCTTCCCGCTCTCGAGCCCGGCCGGCCAGATCGCGGCGGACTACATCGCCGCGCCGATATCGGCCGGCGGCCTCGGCCTGCCGCGTCCGACGCTCGGGCCGGAAGAATCGGAGAACTTCACCGTCGGCGGCGCCTTCGAGTTCGGCGACTTGTCTCTCACCGTCGACCTGTTCCAGATCAATGTCGATGACCGCATCTCGCGCTCCTCGACCATCTCGTTCCCGGACGCGCTGCAATTCCTCGCCGCGCAGGAAGGCGTGCCAACCGGCGGCGCCACCACCACGGGCCAGCTGCTGATCATCCTCGACAATGCCGGGGTGCTCGACATTGCCGATTTCGCCGGGTTCGAGGAACTGGTCTCGTTCGCCTTCTTCAGCAACGACTTCGACACGGAGACGCGCGGCCTCGACATCGTCCTCACCGGGCCGCTGGAAATCACGCCCGACGGCGACACCGACTTCACCTTCGCGATGAACTACACCGAGACCAGCGTCGAGAACGCCGGCCAGACCATCTCGCCAACCCGCGTCCAGCAGCTCGAAGAGGGTCTGCCGCAGTGGAAGGGCAATTTCACGCTCACCCACTCCCAGGGTCCGTGGCGCGCGCTCGGACGCCTCAACTACTATGGCGAGTATTTCGAGGCGCACCTCGAGGACAACACACTGCCCATCGACGGCGAGGCGGCCGTGCTGGTGGATGCGGAGGTCGGCTACCGGATCACCGACAACATCGAGCTGATCGGCGGCGTGCAGAACCTCTTCGACCAGTACCCCGTCGACAATCCGTGGGCCGGCATCGCGGGCGCCAAGTACGGCGAGCGCGGCCCCTACGGCTTCAACGGCGGCTTCTACTACCTGAAGGCGCGCATGACCTGGTAGCGCCGCACAAGACGCAACCAGCGTGACATCGACCTTCTGCCGCCACGCCGGCGCGTGGCGGCAGTAGGCGTTTTTGGCCGCGGCCTTGCCGTCGCAACGTGCTCGCAACCGGCCATGCCGCCAATGTGCTGTCAGCATCGCGACGGACACAGCTTGTCAGCAGCCCGCCGGCGTGGCCCCATCCGGCCCCTAACGGACGGAGGACCTCCCCA
Organism: Hyphomonadaceae bacterium; assembly: GCA_036554545.1. Taxonomy (GTDB): domain Bacteria; phylum Pseudomonadota; class Alphaproteobacteria; order Caulobacterales; family Hyphomonadaceae; genus UBA7672. The sequence goes on along the minus strand of DATBNA010000641.1, from coordinate 6,622 downwards.
TGATCGGCTATGCAATGCTGGGCACGAACCAGTACGAAAAAGCTCTCGGCTTCTATGACAAGCTGCTCGCGCCCGTCGGCGCCAAGCGCATGATGGATTTCGGCGCCAGCACAGTCTACGGCAACGGCAAGGGTGCGATGCTCGGCATCGGCCAGCCGTTCAACAAGGAAGCCGCAACCTTCGGCAATGGCACGATGATCGCACTCGCCATGCCGTCGAAGGAGAAGGTGCACGAGGTCTATGACCTCGCCATCAAACTCGGCGGCAAGGACGAAGGTCCGGCCGGCCCGCGCGGCGACACGTTCTACGCCGGCTATTTCCGCGATCTCGACGGCAACAAGCTCTGCGCGTTCTGGACGCCGCAAAACTAACCTCAAGCTGCGCCTTGCCCGCGCCCTGCTGACATGATTCCTTTCCCGCCGAGAGACGGGAAAGGGATCCATCATGATCGGCTACACCACGATTGGCGCCAGCGATCTCGGCAAGGCTCTGGCCTTCTACGACGCGCTGTTTGCCGAGCTCGGCGGCAAGCGGGTGATGGAGACTGCGAACGGCCAGCTCTACGGCTTTTCGCAGGGGCCCCTCTTCGGCGTCACCAAACCGTACAATGGCAAGGCGCAAAATTGCGGAAACGGCAACATGATTGCCTTGCGCTGCCCGTCGAAGGAGAAGGTCGACGCCTTCTACGCCAAGGCGCTGGCGCTCGGCGGTTCGGATGAAGGCAAGCCCGGCGACCGCGGCGGCGGATTCTACGGCGCCTATTTCCGGGACCTCGACGGCAACAAGCTCTGCGCCTTCACGATGGGGGCCCAATAGGCGGCTAGCGCAGCAGACCTTCGCTCAGTCGTCTGACGGCGACGGATTGGGCGTCAGTCGGCGGGCCGTTAAGTTCAGCCGCCTCCAGCGCCATGTTCACAAGCTCCTGCCGCTCGGGCTGCTGGAGCGCCTCCTGCCAGAGCGGAAGGAAACGGCGTACGATCTCGTTGGTGTCGACCACCTGCCCCGAGGCCCAGGACGCAAATGCCATCGCGTCCGCGCGGTCCTTGTCATTCAGCCGGCACACCGTTTCGAGCATGGCGTCGATCTTGTCTTCATCCGTCGTGCCGACAGGCCGCTTCAGAGACATGATGCTGTAGACCAGCGTTGCGGCCGCCATGCCGGGCGAGTCGACGCCCGCCAGGACAGAGCTTCCCGCGCGCTGCTTGAACCGGGCGCGGCTGATCATCCCTTTCGCCTTGCCCGCAACGTCGATCACTGAGCCGGCGGCGTCGCGCATCATCTGCACGCGCCACCACCAGACCGCTATGCCGCCTACGACGGCTGCAATTATGCCGATGATCGCCATGGTCCCCCTCCGCAATGCGGCGCCGCCAAGCTAGGCGGCGGGCGTCTTCCAGGTCAAATCCCGGGGCGTCCCTCCTGGGTCCAGGGAGAAAGCCGCGGAATCCAGCGTCCCACGTTAGAGCAATAGGTTTCATATTGCTTTCCGAAGGTCGCGCGGAGTGTCGGCTCCTCGTAAACCACTACGAAAGCTGTGAAGCCGAGCCAGACAATCGCTGCGTAAAGGAACAGCGTAGGGCTGCCGAACCATAACGCCCAGCCAAGGATGATCGCGACGACCGCGACGTACATCGGGTTGCGAACATGACGATATGCGCCGGTGACGACCAGATGTTTCGTCGGCGCAACTGGCGCCGGCGTTCCCTCGCCCTGCAATGCAAACCGCGCAAAGCACTCGATCAGTTCGCCGGTTCCCAGCGCGCCGATTGCCAGGGCGGCCCACTTTGCCCAGCCGGCGCTCGGCCAGAGCGACGCGGGATCCCACTGCACGAGGAGCCACGGGATCAGGAAGGCGACGATCCCCGGCGCCAGGAAGAAGAAGATGACAGTGCCGAGGACGGCCCACGCCTTGCGCATGGCCGCAGACTATCCGCCCGCGCCACGGCGCGGTCAAACCGCTATCGATTGCAGATCCTTGCGGCCTCAGCTGCCCGCGATGGCGCCCTGACGGCGCGCCAGCGAATCGAGCGCGGAGCGGGGTTCGCGAGGCTCGCGGGGCTCGTTGCTGTCGCCGCCGCCGCCACTCGTGGCGTTCTGGCCGCCGGCGGCCTGCTGGTGGCTGCGATCGCCGTCGTGGTGACGCCGGCGCCCGCGGCGGCGCCTGCGGCCCTGCCGGTCGCCCTGCTGCTGATTCGGATCGCCGCGCTGATCGTCGCCGCCACCGGCTTCTACGTCGTCGCCGCCGCCGTCGCGATCATCATCGCCGTCATCATAATCACCGTCATCGTCACCCTGCTGATCATCCACAACCTTCAAAGGATCGACGACATCACCGGGAACTGCACCCTCGGCAGGCTGCAGCTGCCCACCGCCTTCCGAGCCCTGCATCCCTTGACCCTGCATGGGCGCGCCGCCCTCGCCCTGCTGCTGGAACAGCCGGTCGCGCGGCATCGTCGCCACCATGATGCGGAAGTAATGTTCCGCATGCTGCAGAAGGTTCTCGTACTTTACCCGGTCGCCGGCCGACTGCGCGTCGCGGGCGTACTGGGAGTACTTTTCGTAGATCTGCGCGGCCGTGCCCCGGATTTTCACATCCGGACCATTGCTCTCAAGCGATCGGTTGCCGTGGTTGTGACCGCCACCACCGCCGCCGCCGGGCTTGCGCCCGCGCCCCCGCTGACGCTTCATGAAACCATCCTGATCTTCAGAATATTCGCCCCAGTTGGACGGATCTTTGGGGTCTGCCACTGCAGGACCCAACGGGGCTGGCTGACCTCCAACTACGCGGAATCGCCTGCTACCCGTGAAGTCGACGCTAGCCTAGTTGGTGACAACCGCCAAGCGCTTTCATGCGGGATATAGGCTGCCCTGTTGCATTATACACCCCGTGGCCTGCGACCGAATGCAGCGCGGGGCGTGCCGGCGAGGTCCCTGAAGAGGATTACGCCGGTTAACCCTGCGCCTTCCATAAGTGAACGCACCTCCTCGCCGTGGCGCCAGCCGAACTCGAATCCGATCGATCCGCCCGGCTTCACCAGGCGATCCACGACGGCGAGAATCTCGCGGTAGGGATCGAGCCCGTCGCCGCCGCCGACCAGCGCAAGCTTGGGATCATACTCGCGTACATCCTTCGCGAGCACATCGAACTCGGCATGCGATACATAAGGTGGATTGGAGAGCACGAGGTCGAAGCCGCCCTCTCCGGCGCCGATCACTGCATCCCAGCTTCCGAGCATGAAGCTTGCGCGCTCGACGCCGAGCGCGGCTGCATTGGCCCTTGCGACATCGAGCGCAGCCGGCGAGATGTCGACGCCGACGCCGGAGGCATCCGGGCGCTCGGCCAGAACAGACAGAAGGATGCAGCCTGTGCCTGTGCCGAGATCGAGAACGCGCCCGCCCTCGTTCAGCCGTGTCATCCCCTCTGACACCAGGAGTTCTGTCTCGGGCCGCGGATCGAGCACGGCCGGCGTCACTGCAAACTTGCGGCCGTAGAATTCCCGGCAGCCGCGTATGCGCGACACCGGCTCACCAGCCAGCCTGCGCTGCACCAGCGTTTCGAATTGCGTCAGTTGGGCGGGATCGACCGCGTCCGTTTCCCGGAGGATCACTTCGACCGGCTCGATTCCGAGCGCATGCGCCAGCAGAAGCCGCGCATCGCGCGGCGCATTCTCGACGCCGGCATCGGTCAGCCGCTGCGCCGCCTCGCGCATCATGTCGCGCCATGTGCAGTGGAGGCTCATGGGACAGCTTGTAGCCCGACGGGCAGTCTCATCAAGACCCCGCCCCAACCAGGCGCAGATGCCGATTTCAGGCCGCCCGGGCGGCGTGGCGGGTGTGGAGGAAGTCTAGGACGCGCAGGCGGTAGTGGTTGAAACGCGGCTCGTCGGCGATCATGGCCCGGGAGCGGGGACGCGGAAGCTGGACGTCCAGGATCTCGCCGATGGAGGCTGAGGGGCCGTTGGTCATCATCACGATGCGGTCGGACAGATAGACGGCCTCATCGACATCATGGGTGATCATGAGGACCGTGCAGCCGACGCGGGCGTGGATCTCGGCGACGGCGTCCTGCAGGCTGGCGCGCGTCAGCGCATCGAGGGCGCCGAAAGGCTCGTCGAGCAGCAGCACCTTGGGTTCCATCGCCAGCGCTCGGGCGATGCCGATGCGCTGTTTCATTCCGCCGGAGACCTCGCCGGGACGCTTGGCGGCGGCGTGGGCCATCTGCACGAGCTGGAGATTGTGCATCACCCAATCGTGGCGCTCGGTCTTTGATTTCGTCCCGCCGAACACCTTGTCGACCGCAAGCTTCACATTGTCGTAGCAGGAGAGCCAGGGCAGCAGGCTGTGGTTCTGGAACACTACGGCGCGCTCGGGCCCCGGCCCCGCCACTTCCTTGCGGTCGAGGATGACGCCGCCCGAGACCGGCGCGACGAGCCCGGCGGCGACGTTCAGCAGGGTCGATTTCCCGCAGCCCGAATGACCGATGATGGAAACGTACTCGCCCTGCCCGATCGCAAGCGAAATGCTCTTCAGCACATCCGAGACGACGCCAGCGCGCTGGAAGGACACCGAGACGTCTTCGATGGAGAGATAGCCGGACATGACCGGTCCTTTTCAGCTTGCGGCTGTGCCGCGCGAGGCGAAGCGGCCAAGCAGGGCGACGAAGCGGTCCAGCGCGTAGCCGACGAGGCCGACCCAGATGAGGGCGACGACGATGTCGGAGATGCGGCTGGCGTTGTACTGGTCCCAGATGAAGAAGCCGATGCCGACCCCGCCGAGCAGCATCTCGGAGGCGACGATGGCGAGCCAGCTCATGCCGATGCCGATGCGCAGGCCCGTGAAGATGTAGGGTGTCGCCGCCGGCAGCATGATCTTGAAGAACATCTCGGCGTGGGAGAGGCGCAGGACGCGGCCGACATTGAGATAGTCCTGCGGCAGGTTGCGGATGCCGACCGCCGTGTTGATGACGATCGGCCACATCGAGGTGATGAAGATCACGAACAGGGCGGAGGGATGCGCCTCGCGGAAGAGTGCGAGGGAGATCGGCAGCCAGGCGAGCGGCGGCACGGTGCGGAGGACCTGGAACACTGGATCGAGCGCACGATGCGCCCAGACGCTGGCGCCGACGAGGACGCCGAGCAGCACGCCGGCCAGAGCTGCAAGACCGAATCCTAGCGCGACGCGGGAGAGCGAGGAGGACACGTGCCAGAACAGGCCCTTGTCGACGCCGCCGCGATTGAAGAACGGATCTACGATCAGCTCGCGCGACTGTTCCCAGATCGAAAGCGGCCCGGGAAAGAGCGAGGCGGGGTCGCTGCACAGCGCCTGCCAGACCGCCAGGACCAGCAGGAGCACGATCACCGGCGGCAGCACAGAGGCGGCGACCTTGCCCGCGAACGCGGGATGCCGGCGCGGGCGCCTCCTCGCGCGGGGAAGCTGGACCACGGCCGCGCCTGGCTTGGGGCCTGCTTCCACAGCGAGGTCCGGTTTCACGGCGGCCAGCATGGTTGCCTTCTCCATCACGCGATCTGCTTGATGGCGAGCGAGGCGAGATAGGCCTCGGGATTCGCCGGGTCGAAGGTCTTGCCGTCGAAGAATTTCTCGACGCCGCGGCTGTCGCCGGCAGGCGCCGCGACCTTCAGCGTCTTCGCTGCCTCGCGCCAGATGTCCGAGCGGTTCACCTTCGCGATGGTCGCATCGAGGTCCGTGTTCGCCGGGATGTTGCCCCAGCGGATGTTCTCGGCGAGGAACCACTTGTCGTGTGACTTCCACGGGAAGCTGGCGTTGTCACGCCAGAACTTCATGATGTGCGGCGAGTTCTCGACCACCTTGCCCTGGTCATAGGTAACCTTGCCGGTGAGGCGCGGCAGGATGTCGGCGACGGGAACGTTGATGTATTGCCGGCCGGCGACGATCGAGCACATCGGCGCACGATTTTTCATCTCGTCGCACCAGCGCTGGGCTTCCATCACGGCCATCAGAAGCGCCGAAGCGGCGCGCGGATATTTCGCCACCCAATCGGCGCGCACGCCGAGCGCCTTCTCCGGATGGTCCATCCACAATTCGGATGTCGTGCAGGCCGAATAGCCGAGCTTCTGGTTGATGAGCTGGGCATTCCAGGGTTCGCCGACGCAGAACGCATCCTGCGTTCCCGCGCGCATGTTGGCGACCATCTGCGGCGGCGGGATGACGATGGTCTCGCAGTCGACATCGGGGTTGACCCCGCCTGCGGCCAGCCAGTAGCGCAGCCAGAGGTCGTGCGTTCCACCCGGAAAAGTCATCGCAACCTTGGCAGGCTGACCCTTGGCCTTCATGTCGGCAAACCGCGCCTTCAGGGGCGATGCGTTGAGGCCGACGCCCGACGCCCGAAGCGCGTTCGAGACCGATATGCCCTGCCCGTTGAGATCGAGGCGACAGAGGATGTTCATCGGCACCGGCTTGCCGCCGGTAATCGTTCCGAGCGTCATCAGGTACGGCATTGGCGTGAGGATGTGCGCGCCGTCGATTCCGCCAGCGGGCGAGCCCAGCACGAGATTGTCGCGGGTCGAGGCCCAGGACGCTTGCTTGAGCACTTCGACGTCTGGCAGTCCGTACTTGTCGAACAGGCCGCGCTCCTTGGCGATGA
>DATBNA010000622.1:0-3549 GCA_036554545.1 Hyphomonadaceae bacterium | reverse complement strand
AGCAAGGGACGGGACGCCCGAAGATTGAAATGGCTTAGACCAAGTACTGGCATTGAATGTAATACCCAACTCTGCACGATCCGCGTGTATTCGCGTCCAGTGCCTGGTTACCTAGACGTAGGGATTGGCGGCGACGATCCTGGCGTACTCAACGGACATCGCCGAGTCGGGCGAAGGCTGGGTGAGCTTCGCGAAATCAGGAGTGGCCCCATGGATTGCCGTCTGACTTTGCATGATGGATTCCTCGTACCGGGTTCAGGCTTGGAACTCCAGCTCGTGTGCAGGTCGCAGTCTCGCAATGCGAACGAGTGATTGACCATAGGACCAAGGTCCATTCTGGTCGGCAATCCACGAAGCCCGGGCTAAATGGGAGTCCTACAGCCCGGCGCCAGTTAGAATCGCCCCTGTGACGGATCCCGACCTGCTGGTACTCGCCAGGGCACAGTTCGGCCTCAACATCGGCTTCCACATTCTCTTTCCGGCGCTGACCATCGGTCTCGCCTGGCTCCTGCTTTTCTTCCGCCTGCGGTACGCGGGAACTGGCGACGCGAAATGGATCGCAATATACCGGCTCTGGGTGAAGATCTTCGCCCTGTCCTTTGCGATGGGCGTCGTGTCGGGCATCACGATGTCGTTCCAGTTCGGGACCAACTGGCCCGGCTACATGCTGCGGGTCGGGAACATTGCAGGGCCCCTGCTGACGTTCGAGGTCCTGTTCGCATTCTTTCTCGAGGCGACTTTCCTCGGGGTCATGCTGTTCGGCACGGATCGCGTATCTGCAGGATTTCACGTCGCGGCGACCGCGCTCGTCGCGGTCGGCACGACGCTGTCGGCCTTCTGGATACTCGCATTGAACTCCTGGATGCAGACGCCGGCGGGATTCACGTTCGAGGATGGGCAGCTGATCGCCGCGAACTGGGTCGACGTGGTCTTCAATCCCTCGTTTCCCTTCCGGTTCAGCCACATGATGAACGCCTCCGGACTCACGGCTGCGTTTGCGGTCGCCGGATTGTCCGCATGGAGGCTGTTGCGGGCACCGCAAGACGACGCCGCACTGCGGGCCTGCCGAACCGGGCTGTGGGTCGCGGCCGTGCTGGCTCCACTTCAGGTGGTTCTCGGCGACCTGCACGGACTCAATACGCTCGAACACCAGCCCGCGAAGATCGCTGCGATGGAAGGTCACTGGGAGACGCGCAGCGGGGCCCCGCTGGTGCTGCTTGCGATTCCCGACGAAGCGGCTCGCGCGAATCGCTACGCGCTGGAGATTCCCCGCGCGGGCAGCGTCGTACTGAAGCACGATCCTGACGCCGTCGTGCAGGGGTTGAGCGACTTTGCCCCGGATATTCCTCCCGTGGCACCCGTTTTCTTCGCGTTCCGCGTCATGGTCGGAACGGGCCTGCTGATGGTGGCGGTCGCCTGGGCCGGCGCCTGGGCGACGCGGCGAGGGCGCATGCCGTCCCGCCGCCTGCTGTGGATCATGACGGCCATGAGCATCTCGGGCTGGGTCGCGACGATCGCCGGCTGGCTCGTCACGGAGATTGGCCGGCAGCCGTGGCTGGTTACGGGCTTGCTGCGGACGGCTGACGCTATCGGGGACGTGCCGGGGCACTACCTGGGTGCGAGCTTTGCCGGCTACGTGTTCGTGTATGCGGTCATGCTGCTCGCCTATCTGGTGGTGCTCGTGCACCTTGCTGGCAAGGGAGTCGATCCCGGTTCCGCGGCCGTCCCCCGGGTGTCGCAATGAACGTGGATCTTCCCCTCGTCTTCATGGGCCTGATGGCGCTCGCCATCCTGCTGTACGTGCTGCTGGACGGATTCGACCTCGGCATCGGGATGCTGATGCCGGCTGCGACGCGCGACGAACAGGAACTCATGGTCGCGTCCATCGGCCCGTTCTGGGATGCCAACGAAACGTGGCTGGTGCTGGGCGTCGGCGTGCTGCTGGCCGCGTTTCCCGCCGCGCACGGCATCGTCCTGGGTGCGCTTTATCTCCCGGTCGCCGCGATGCTCTCCGGACTCATGCTGCGCGGCGTGGCATTCGAGCTCCGCATCAAGGCAGTCGGCTGGCACCGGGAGCTCTGGAACTGGCTGTTCTGGTTCGGCTCCTTTCTTGCGACGTTTGCCCAGGGCTGGATGCTCGGCCGTTATGTGACCGGGTTTGAGAGCGGCTTCAGCTTCTGGGTGTTCTCGCTGTTGTGCGCGGCATCTCTGTGCGGCACGTACGTGCTGATCGGCGCGGCTTGGCTGATCCTAAAGACCGAGGGCGAGCTTCGCCGAAAGGCGCTTCTGTGGGCGCGCTGGGGGCTGTTGTGGTCGGGATTGGCCCTGCTGCTGGTCAGCATCGCGACGCCGCTCGTGAGCGCGCGCGTCTTCGCGCGATGGTTCGACTTTCCGAGGACCTTCGGCCTGATGCTGCTCCCCGCCATGGCGTTGGCTGCCTGGACGCTTGTCTGGCGCTCGACAGGCCGGCTCGTTCGCGCGCGGAACCCCCGCGGCGACTGGGCTCCGCTGGCGGGTGCCGCAGCCATTTTCCTGATTGCCTTCCTCGGCCTGGCCTACAGCCTGTTCCCCTATGTCGTGATCGACCGGCTGACCATATGGGAGGCGGCCGCGCACCCTTCGTCGCTTCGAATCGTGCTCGGCGGCTTTCTCGTCGTTCTGCCATTCCTCATCGCGTACACGGCATACGCGCATCGCGTATTCGGCGGGAAGGTCCGCGGACCCCTTTATTGATGCAGTCGTTGTGACTGGAAGTCCGCATGTCGGTAGCTCGTCTTGTCGGACGAAACGGACGGACGTCAGACGAACTCCCGTCTCTGATGGACGACGGCGTAACTCGCCAATGCGGGTTCAAATGGTGTCTCATTGCACGGTCGGATCCGGTAGTTACGTCAAGGAGTCTGCAATGAAAATTCGTCATATCTTGATCGCGAGCGCCGCGCTCGCCGTTGGCCCCGCGATCGCGCAGGAAACCGCTGCTCCGCAAGCTGGCGCGGACTGTGCGTCGCTCCAGGCCCAGTTCGACCAGGCTGCCTCCACGGCATCGCCTGAGCAGGTGAGCGCCGCCAAGGCTGCCCGCGACGAGGGCGAGAAGCTCTGCTCCGAGGGCAAGACCGAGGAAGGCGCCGCGAAGCTGCAGGAAGCGATTTCGTCAATTTCGCAGCCCATGCAGCAGCCGTCGCAATAAGATCGACTGGTTAGGGGTCGACAGGCGGCCGGGGAAACCCGGCCGCTTTTTTTTGTGCATGGGAATTCCAAGCCAGCTGATTGTCGCTTCTAATCGAAGCTTGAAAACAGCCGCTGGTGTTCCGTGACAATCCGCTCCGTTTCCTCCGGCTCGACGTTTAGCGAGCCATCGCCGATCCGATAGGTGCCGCCGAGCAGGATGACGTCGGTGCGCGGGAACATGTGCAGGAAGCCCTTGCCGCCGCCAACCGTCGCGTAATCGACCGCAGGGTCGGGAGGCAGGAAAACGAGCTGGCCCTTGATCGGCGTCAGCGTCTCGTCGCCAAACAGTTGTGCGGCGCCGAGGCCGGTGCAATTGAAGAT
>DATBNA010000606.1:0-3734 GCA_036554545.1 Hyphomonadaceae bacterium | reverse complement strand
GCCAAATCCCCCGATTTTCGAGAGGCGCCTTCAAAAAAAAACTGGAGAAAAACCTTCATTCTTTTCGGCGAGTACCAGGAAACCTGCATTTCTGAACCAGAAATAAAAAGTGCACTTTTTCCTCGGGAGAGTTTTCTCGCGTAGACTGCGCCAAGGTCGACAAGTGGGCCCAGCGCAAAGGCGCGGCCCGCCGACATCAATCAGTAATGCATAGGGAGCGCGGCGCCTTCTGGGGCCTGAGCACGCTTGTCGGCCGCTGGTTCAATTTGCGCCTCAGCCATGAAGGCGCACGGGCGGAGGCTGGTGGATGAAACTGTTCTGGAAGCGGGAGGCCAAGTCGGTTGTGCCGATGACGGCGCTGTCGGACCTGCGCGCAGCGCAGTGGTCGGGGGCGGGTCAGCTGGCGCGCGAAGGTTTCGAGCGCAACGCGGTGGTCTATCGCTGTGTGCGAATGATCTCGGAGGCCGCGGCGAGCGTGCCGTTCCGGGCGGAAGATCCGGAAGCGCCGCTGGCCAGGCTGGCGGCGCGGCCGAATGGCGAGCAGGCCGGGCCGGACCTGATGGAGAATTTTTACGGGCATCTGGTGGTCAGCGGCGATGCCTTCCTCGAGTCGGTCTCGATCGACGGCGAGGTGCGCGAGCTGTTCGTGCTGCGGCCGGACAGGATGCGGGCGCTGAAAGGGCCGCGTGGCCATCCGGTCGCGTGGGAGCATCGTGTCGGCGGCGAGGCAAGGCGTATTGTGCGCGAGGCGGACGGGTTTCTCGCCGTGCTGCACCTTCGGCTGTTTCATCCGGCGGACGACTATGCGGGACATGCGCCGCTGGAGGCGGCTGCGCGGGCGGTGGACATTCACAACGCAGGCGGCGCGTGGGCGAAGGCGCTGATCGACAATGCAGCGCGTCCGTCGGGCGCAGTGGTCTACTCGGGCGCCGAGGATCTCACCGATGAGCAGGCGAAGGACATTCGCGACGATCTAGATCGCAATTTTGCGGGACCGATGAATGCAGGGCGGCCCATGCTGCTGCGCGGCGGGCTCGACTGGAAGCCGATGAGCCTGACGCCGGCGGACATGGATTTCGTGGAGTCGCGCCATCAGGCGGCGCGGGAGATCGCGCTGGCCTTCGGCGTGCCGCCGATGCTGCTCGGGATTCCGGGAGACGCCACCTACGCCAACTACCGCGAGGCCAACTCGGCGTTCTGGCGCTTGACGGTGCTGCCGCTGGTGAACCGGGCGGCGCGGGCGATTTCGGGATGGCTGGCGCCGCGTGTGGGCGGAGAGCTGCAGCCTGATCTCGAAGGCGTGCCGGCATTCCAGGAAGAACGCGCGGCGCAATGGGCGCGCATCGATGCGGCGAGCTTCCTGACGATGGAGGAGAAGCGGCGGATGGCGGGGGTGGACTGAGAAGCTTGGGGGAAGACAGCGCAGGTGCGCGGGAGGCGGCGAGAGCCGCCTTTTTCATTTCTGGAAAGGAGAAGACGAATGAACAATCCGGTCGTGGCGTATCTGCTCGAACGGCTCCGGGAGTTTTCGACCTGGCGCGGCATTGCCGCGCTGGCGGCGACTGCTGGGGTGGTCGTGGCGCCAGAGCAGCTCGATGCGGTCTACAAGAGCTTCATCGCGGTGCTGGGCGTGCTGGCGGTGTTCGGTCCGGCCAGGAAGAAGGCCGGCTAGGGGGCGCCAGAGACTGGTTGCGCGGCCGTCACAAGAAGTCGACAGCCGCGCAATCAGGTGAAAAAGTGCTGGAAATCAGCGTGGCAAAACTCTTGCTTACCGCTGGTTAATGCCGCTGCCGGATAAGGCGATGGCGACGCTCGGGAAGGACGGCAAGTGACTGCGACAGGGGGATCGCCGCAGCGTGCGGACGCCGATGCTCCGGCGCAGCCCGTTTTTCCGGGCGCTCCGCCCTTCTCGATGCTTGAACGGTTTGGCGATCAGATCGCCCTGATCCAGGGCGCCGAGACTGTTTCATACAAGGCTCTGGCTCGCGAGGCTGACAGGATTGCGAAGCTGGTCGGCGAGACGCCGGCGCTGACCTTTCTGAGGTGCACGAACACGTTCGAGAGCATCGCAGCCTACCTGGGTTGTCTGCGTGGCGGGCACCCCGTCGTCCTCCTGAGCCATGATGCCGACATCGAACCGCTGCGGACGCAGTACTCGCCGTCGGCTGTCATTTCGGGCGGTGCGGATCTCAAGGTCGAACGCGGCCCTTCGAACAATGTGAAGCTTCACCCGGATCTTCGTGTCCTGCTGACGACATCCGGGTCGACTGGTTCGCCAAAACTCGTGCGGCTTTCGCAGGCGAACATCCAGTCCAACGCACGGTCGATAGCGGACTTTCTCGGCCTGACCCCGAATGATCGGGCCTTGACCAGTTTGCAGTTCAACTACTCGTACGGTCTTTCTGTCCTGAACTCGCACTTCGAAGTCGGCGCCTCGGTCGTCCTGACCGAAGCGTCAGTTCTGGATGACGAGTTCTGGGCTCAGCTGGAAGCCAGCAAGGCGACCAGCTTCGCTGGCGTGCCCTATACTTACGAGATGCTGCACAAATCGGGTGCGCTCGAACGCAAGCATGGCCTGCGCTACCTGACCCAGGCGGGCGGAAAGCTCTCGCCGGAGCTCGTGCTGTATTTCTCGAAACTCGGCGCCGCCCGGGGCTGGGATTTCTTTGTCATGTACGGCCAGACCGAGGCCGCGCCCCGCATGGGGTATCTGCCGCCACGTCTGGCCCAACATCATCCGGATGCGATCGGCGTCGCGATTCCGGGAGGGCGCTTCGAGATCCGCGACGAGGATCAGCGCCCCATCGTCGACCCCAACCGGCCGGGCGAACTGGTCTACTCCGGGCCCAATGTCATGATGGGTTATGCGACAAGCGCCGCCGAACTGAGCCATGGACAGGGGCCGCTGGAACTGCGGACCGGCGACATCGCGGTCTGGAACGAGGAGAAGCTGGTCAAGATCGTCGGCCGCGCTGCTCGTTTCATCAAGCTGTTCGGCCTGCGCTTGAGCCTCGATGACATCGAGCAGAAGGCAAGGGCGATCGCGGCTTCGGCCGCGGCGACAGGGGACGATCGCGGCGTGGTCGTGGCGATCGAGAAGCAGGACAAGGGCCAGCGCGCAAGGCTTGCGTCTCGACTGCCGGTCGACCTCAAGATACCTCAGCAGGCTGTCGAAGTCGTCGTCATCGACCAGCTCCCGCGCCTTGCGAACGGCAAGGTCAACTACAGGTCGATCCTCCAATCGCGGCGCGGCGGACAGGCTCCCGGCGGCTCGACCGGAGGCTTTTCGATCGGGGAGTTCGTGAGCAGGTTTGCGCTGCAGTGGAAGCGGGAGGTGCTGCACGTTCTGGGGATCGGTGGAACATCCTGGCGGAGCGTGGCCGACATCTATGCGACGGTCCTGAATACGGAAGTCGAGCCAGGGCACACGTTCAGCGACCTGTCGGGCGACTCGCTCACCTATGTGCAGATCAGCCTTGCGCTGGAAGAGTATCTCGGGGCGCTGCCCGAAGACTGGCACACGATGAAGATCAAGGACCTTGAGGGGATGAAGGCAAGTGGTCCCCTCTAAGCGTATTGGCATGGAGATCATACTCCGCGCCCTCGCGATCTCCGCGGTGGTGTACAATCATGCTCATGTCTACAAAGGAGCACAGTCGGTGCCGCATCAGTATGCAGGCGGCATGACGGTGTTGCTGATGCTGTCGGGCGTTTCCTTCGCGCGCTTTGCGCTG
>DATBNA010000553.1:0-2923 GCA_036554545.1 Hyphomonadaceae bacterium | reverse complement strand
GCACAGGCGGCCTCCGCGGGCTGGAGAAGAGGCGGGAGCACACTTCTCTCTCAGCCGGAGGCGCCAATGATCAGCCCGCGATTTCAAACAAATAGCACACGTGATTGAGGAAAGATACCAACATAGGTGTTTAACGAATGGCCGCAGCTGGACTAGGCTGCGCGTGTTCGCACTGCGGCTCCATCTTCCAAGTGCGCAATCTGGATTTGCGAATGGATCCGCGAGAATCCTCCGCTTCCATCGAGACCTCGGCTGGCGAGGCTGCCTTCCAGGTGTTGGAAATGCTTCTGCTGACTCTCATCGACAAAAAGATCATCGAGCCTCATGCGCTGATTGCCGAAATCGAAAGCCTCGCATCGGAGAACCCAGACATCGGACGGCGTCCTTCCTCTGTGACCGTCGGGGGCAGGTTGAGCGTGCCGGCCAACAGTTTGTCCGCATACGCCAACACGTCCGAGTAGGCGCCGCCATATGAGGGCGCCGTGTCCAGGTTCCCTCAGGAAGAGATGAGCGTCCCGCCACTGTGCCGATCCGTCTGCGCATTCGTTTCTTGGGGAGGGCTTTAACATATCTTACTGACCAAACTTGCGCTCGGACTATTCATCACGGAAACGCTCCACAGCGCAGGAGCCGTTCGTGCGCAGACGATCGTATCCATTTCATCGCGACGGAAGGATCACCTGGTCGCTGGTGTTCGACCGCGTGTCCGGTCGTTGGCACATCGAAAAAGCGCGACTGGACGGAGCGCGCGTGCGTCTTACGTTAAGTGAGTTCGAGACCAGCGATTATGGCCGGCAGCTAAGCGAGCCCCTGGAAAAGGCAGTGCGAGAGGCTGAAGCGGATGACCAGTGAACTCATCCTTGCCCCCGAGAAACGCCGCAATGTGGCGGACATCCGTTCGGCGGCGATCGCACGCCGGTTAGGCTCATTGCTCATGCTTACGCCGGGCGAAACCGAATTCCTGCATCGCGTCGGCGCCGGGCCAATGAGCCTTTGGGCGCCGCGATCCCTGATCGAACAGCCGGCCGGCAACCATGCTTCGCCCAGATACATCATCTCCGGCTGGGCCGCACAAGTGCGCGAGTTGAACGACGGGCGGCGACAGCTTGTGCAGCTGGTTCTTCCCGGCGATCCGCTGGCCCCGCAGCTGCAGATCGACAATCGCGGGCGGACCGTGCAATGCCTGACGATGGTGCAGACGGTGGACGGCGCAGCCATTCGCCTGGCGGCGCGCGATCCGGTCAAATTCCCCGGCATAGCTGCGGCGGTCGAACTCGCGGCGGCGTACGATCGCGCCCTTCTGCAGGAACAGGTAACGCGGCTTGGTCGGCAGACCGCCTTCGAGCGCATGGCCAACCTGTTCCTGGAGTTGCACCATCGTTGCCTCCCGGTCGGGCTGGTGCAGGGCGACAGTTTCTCCTGCCCGCTGACCCAGGAGAGCCTGGGCGACGTGCTCGGTCTCAGCGTGGTGCACGTGAACCGCACGCTGCAGCTCATGCGGCGTCAGAATCTGATTACGCTGAGGCAGGGCCGCCTGACGCTCCATGACATGCCGGCTTTGCGGACGGCCGCTGAATTCAAGCCCCCCCAGCTCGAACGCCTGCAGTAGTTGAACTGCGACGCTGTGGATGCGGTTGCTCCAGATCTGCGAGGCTGGAGACGGAAGGCTTCGCGTCTCGTCCGGAATCGGTGGGATTCCGGCGCCAAATCCCCCTATTTGAAAACAGCTTCCGCCTTGAGCTGGCTGGGAAAACCAGCCGGACGATGTGCACTTTGTCCCCGGGAGAGAAATCCGGACTCATAATGCGCCATCGGAACTGGTCCGAGGAGGCATGGATGAGGAAGAGAGTTGGGGCGCGCCGTGACGGGGCGATCATCTTCGAGGAGTTCGAGGAAGGCGATCCGCGGCGCGGGCCGCATTCGCCGGAAGAAAGAGCCAAGGCTGCGGCGATGATCGATGCGCCGAAGCGCTGGCACCAGCGCAGTCCGGACATCGACTGGTTTGCGGTGCGGTTGCAGTTCGGACGCGGGCTCAAACTGCGCCTGGTCGCGCGCATGTTCGGCATCCCGCAGTCGACGACGGCGGAGCACCGCCGCGAGGACAAATGGATTCCGCTGATGACCGAGCGCGACCGGCGAACGCTGTCGCGGCTTGTCTGGCTGGCCGGCATTGCGCGCGGCGTCGGCAAGACACGGAAGGGCCGCGCCATGCTTCGGGCATGGAGCGACTGGAGCGTCCTCGAAAGGAAGCCAACCGCGACTTTCGAGCCGCAGGATCCGCTCGGCGCTCCGCAGCCTGTCGCTTTCAACCCTGAAGAGTTTCCCGATGACGCCTATTACACCGAAGCAGACCCCAAATGCGAAGACCGCTTTGCCATGCGCACCCGCCTCGACGAGCTTATCGCGCGAATGGAGCGGGATGTCGCTGAAGAAGCGGCGCGAGAAAATTGCGAGACGGTGGAGGGGATGGCTGGAGACGAAGGAAGGCCTGCTGAATCCGCGACTGGTAGAGAAGGTGTGGTATCTGTGGGCGCGGCCGAGCCAGCTTCCGCCTGAGGGCGACTGGCGCATCTGGCTGATGATGGGCGGGCGCGGCGCGGGGAAGACCCGCGCCGGCGCCGAATGGGTGCGCGACCTTGTCGAGCGGCGTGGCGTCACGCGCATCGCGCTCATCGGGCCGACGCTGCACGATGTGCGCGAGGTGATGATCGAGGGGCCGAGCGGGCTGAAGGCGGTGGCGTCGGCGGACCACAGGCCAGTCTACAGCGTGACCCGGCGACGGCTGGCGTGGCCGAACGGCGCCGAGGCGTACGTGTTCTCGGCGGAGGACCCCGATAGCTTGCGCGGGCCGCAGTTCGAGGCGGCGTGGTGCGACGAGATCGGCGTGTGGGCCAGGGATGAGGATACCTGGAACACGATGATG
>DATBNA010000248.1:0-4025 GCA_036554545.1 Hyphomonadaceae bacterium | reverse complement strand
AAGATGTAGTCGGCCAACGGCATGAAGCCCTCGTAGCGGGCCTCGACGGGCTCGCCCGAAACGCTCGTCTCGGCCGTGATCACGGCCGCGTAGTCGCGCACCTCGAAGTCCGAGTCGGCGCTGACAACGCTGAAGGCGGGCTCTTCAACTCCGGCAGTTGCGCATCCGGTCAGCACCAACAGCGCCAGCGCTCCGATCATAGCCTTCATGAACCTGCTCCAATGCTGCCGGTTCTACGCAGTCGACCGGTATCCGGACCAGCAAGATGGCGCCGGCCGGTCCCGAACTCGTCCCGTAGAAATCCATTGGGCGGCGCAGGGCGTATGCAGGCTGCATTCGGGAGCCTCGCCACATGCGTCCTTTGCTGCTCATCGCGCCGATGGTGCTGGTCGGCTGCGCCAGCGCGCCTGCTGTTCCGGATGAGGCAGGCGACGGAACCTTTGTAATCGAACGCGATCTGCTCGGCTCGATGACTGCGCGCGGCGAGTTTTCGGCAATCAACGGCTTGAAGCGCGGGTTCTCGGCGCAGCTCACCGGCGTTTGGGACGGCCGCACTTATCGGCTGAACGAAAAGTTTGCCTACGACGACGGCGAGAAGGACGAGAAAACCTGGGTGCTGACGCCGAAGGGAGACGGGACATATTCGGGCGTGCGCGAGGATGTCGTCGGCGAGGCCAGGGGATGGCAGGACGGCAGATTCTTCCGACTGGCCTATGACGTAAGGCTGCCTGACGAAAATGGCGAACCCGGCATGCAGGTGCGTTTCCAGGACGTCATGGCGCTGACGCCCACAGGCGCAGTGGTGAACCATGCAACGGTGGGGAAGTGGGGCTTCTGGATCGGAAAAGTCGAACTGACGATCGACCGCCTGGACCGGGAAGAGCAATAAGGATCGCCGCGTCTCCCAGATCGTACACTCAATTATTTGGCATCGTCTCCACTCGCCGACTCTCAAAAATGTGCGGCGGATTTCCGAACATCTCGCGATCCGGCGGGTCGGCTGATGCGTAAAGGCCGGCTTGCGAGGGAGTTCATTGTGCTGCGCTACGTGACGCTAGTGTTTGCCGCAGCCATTGGCGCAGCGAATGCGGCGACCGCTCAGGAGAGTCCCGCCGCCAGGGATTGGGAGGTTCTGGTCGGCGGCGGCGCGCTGGCCGCCCCTTCCTACGAAGGGGACGACGACTATCGTCTCTCGATACTGCCCAGCATCCAGATCAACTACCGGAAGAAATTCTTCGCATCGGTTGAGGGCGGCGTGGGTTACCGCGTATTCGACACAGAGGCATTCCGGGCCGGTCCCATCGCCCGGGTGAAATTCGAACGCGACGATGACGGGGACCAGGGGTTTGCCGTAACAGGCGATGACACCGACGATCTTCGGGGACTCGGAGATGTGGACACCAGCCTCGAGCTTGGGATGTTTGCCGAGCGTAATGTCGGACCGGTCGCGCTGGGCGCCGAAATTCGCAAGGCCGTTACTGGTCATGAAGGCGCCGTCGTTGAATTTGGCGCGCGATGGTCAGGAAGGAGCCTCGTTCTAGGTCCGCCCGTCATCTGGTCGATCGGGCCGCGTGCACGCATCGTCGACGAAAACTACAATAGCGCCTACTTCGGCGTGAGCCCCCAGCAGTCGACGGCGTCAGGCCTTCCTGTCTTCGAGGCCGAAGGCGGTCTGCATTCCTATGGACTGGGAGCAAGCGCGATCGTTCCGCTTTCACCAGAATGGACTGCTGTACTGTTCGCAGGCCTGGACCGGCTGACCGGCGACGCGTCGGACAACCCGCTCGTCCAGCTGCGCGGCGCCGAGAACCAGGGCAGCCTGGGCTTTTTCCTGAGCTACCGCGCTTTCTGACGGAAGCACCCTGCGCCACTTTGATTGTCATCCGCGATCTGTGAGCTCGCGACAATGAGACGCGCCCGGCTCAATTCCTCGAACAGGCGTCCTGTTTGCCAGCGGATATCAACACCTGCCTGCCTGGTTGGGCCGGCCCGTAACGACCGGATCTGCGTGCCCGACGTCATCATCCAAGGAACCGCGAGGCCATGACCGCTCCTGGCTCATTGCGGCCATTGAATTTTCGATCCTCTGGCCTGAAGCTTGGCGCCGAACGATCGATGAGAAATGGTAGGGTATTGCTACGGCGTGTCAGCCGTCATGAGAGGAGTCCGCCGATGCCAAAGACCGCTGCAGCCAAAGCTCGCCTGGAACAACAACTCGCAGACCTCAAGGAGCGGCAGAAGCGGATCGCACTTGAACTGGCCGAACCCCTCAACCGTGACCTGTCAGAACAGGCGGTGGAAATGGAAGACGACGAGTCCCTCGAAGGCCAGGCCGCGCTGATCAGCCGCGAGATTGCCTCGGTGAACCGGGCATTGCTGCGCATCGAACAGGGCAGCTATGGCGAGTGCGTGCGCTGCGGCGACCAGATCGCCTCCAAGCGTCTGGAGGCGCGTCCGGAAGCAGCGCTCTGCTTCGCCTGCGCCAGCAGCGAGCGGTAACCTTTCATCAAAGGCGCCACACCAAGCAACGCCCCATCTTCAGGCGGCGGAAGTTTTCTCCCACACCCAAGCGCCAATCTCAATTCCGCGTGCACGCGCCCGCAGACAGACGCTTCATGCGGGCGACTCACTCGCGCGGCAGGCCGAGCTTCTTCATCTGTGCGACATACTTCGTCATGCGCGCGTCCTTCTGTTCCGCGAGTTCGCGGAGGTAGGACCAGGTGTAGAGGCCGGTTTCGTGGCCGTCGTCGAAGCGGATGCGGACGGCGTAGCGGCCGACTGGTTCTGCGCCGGTGACGCCGACCATGCGCTTCTTTGCCGGCGGCGGCGGCCGGTCGGCGCCATGGCCCTTGGTCTCAGCGCTTGGACTTTCGATGCGAAGAAGTTCGTAGGGAATCGCTCCTTCATATCCGTCGTCAAACCGGACGAGGAGTTCGGCATTCGCCCTGCGAAAACGGAGTTCAGCCGGCCATGCCGGCTCGGCCCGGGGCGCACTCATGGAGGCGCGCCGATGTCGCGCGCCTCGTCACGCAGCATGACCGGCACGCCATTGCGGATCGGAAAGGCGAGGCCGGCAGCCTTGCTGACGAGTTCATTGTTCTCACGGTCATAGGTCAGCGTGGTGCGCGTGACCGGGCAGACGAGAACCTCGAGCAGCCGCGGATCCACGCCCAACTCCTGCTCGGTCGGTTCCTCAGCCGGCTTGTTCGTTGTCGGTTCCGAATCGCTCATTGCACGTATCCGCCGCCCTGACCTGGCCGCTCCATCATTAGCAGGGTTATCAGCGCCTGGCATCTCTCCTGGAGCGTGCGTGCTTCGAGCAGGGCCTGCTTCTCGGGATTGGTGAAGGGGCAGCCGGCGGCGAGAGAATTTACCAGCGTGTCGACTGGCGCCTCCTCGACGGCGCGCCAGTCGGCCTTGAGGCCGGAACGGTCGAGATAGGCGTGGAGCGCCGAGACGAGCTTCGAGCGCTCCGCTTCCTCGAGCTGGGGTTCGCGCGCGAGGTCGCCGGCGAAGGCGTCCCAGTCCGCGCGCACGATGCGATAGGGGCCGTCGTGCTTGATCTCCTCGCGCACCCGGAAACGGCAAACGCCGGTCAGCGCAATGAGATAGCGGCCGTCATCGGTTTCCTGGAAGCCGGTGATGCGGCCGGCGCACCCGACTTCGGCAAGATCCGGCGAGTCGATTCCGCCGTGCTGGACCGGCGAAATAATACCCGCGGGCTGGATCATTCCGATCAGGCGATGTCCCACCAGCGCGGCATCGACCATCGCCAGGTAACGCGGCTCGAAAATATTCAGGGGCAGCACGGCTTTCGGGAAAAGCAGCGCGCCTCCCAGCGGAAACACCGGAAGGGCGACCGGAAGATCGGAAGGCTTTCTGTAGCCGCGAGGCACGCAACTCATCCCAGGCTGGAGCCAGCCCCACTATTCCACCACCCGATGAAACTGGGGTCGAGAGGGCTGGAAGTCCAGCGCGGGATAAACCTGCTTTGATCTGCTCTTTAGCCTTCAGGGCGTGAAGGC
>DATBNA010000440.1:0-3376 GCA_036554545.1 Hyphomonadaceae bacterium | reverse complement strand
AACAGGCGCCGCAGGTGGGCCTGCTCGGGCAGGAGATGGATCCGCCTTGTGTCCACAAGGCGCAGCGACAGGAGTTTTTCGACAGCTCGTGACACCAGGCTCGCCATTCCGTCTCCTATTTCTGAACGGCCATGGTTGATGGGGGCAGCACGACCTCCGGTCGTCCGGCACGGAACAGCCGGCGTACTGCCTGCAGGTCGGCGCTCAGCCGGCCGCGCAGGATCCAGGCGATGACGCCGTAGCCGATCAGGATTTCGCTGGCGGCCAGTGCGATCTCTGCCCACGGCGCCAGCGGCAATACTGCCCGCGCCGCAATATGCGCGATCGCCAGTCCGCATGAGACAGCAATCGGTATCGCCATCGCTCGCAGATAGCCGGGAATGTCCCCGCCGATCGGCCGCAGGAAAAGCTGCAACGTGCGCGGCAGGTAGAGCAGGAACAGCACCGCGAACCCGACAGCCACCGCCTCAACGCCGCTCATCGCAAGGAACGGTACGGCCATGGCCCAGAGCAGCGCGAACTCGAAGGTCAGCCGCAGCCGAAGGTCGGTCCGGCCAGTCGCCATCAGCAGCGGGCCGTTGAGCCCAACCACCGCCGAGATCGCTCCGATCGGCGCCAGCACAGCGAAGAGCAACGCCGCCGGAAGCCACCGATCCGAAAGGAAAACCTCAATGAAAGCTGCATTGGCGACGGCGAGCACCGCCATGACTGGAAACACAAAGCTCGCAATCGCGCGTGACGCAATCAGCACCAGTTCGCGCAGTCCTGCCGGGTCATTCCGCAGGGCCACCATGCGTGTATAGAGCGCGTTCTGCACCGGCCCGCTGACCATATACGCGGGCAGGGCCATCAAACGATAGGCTATGGAATAGAAGCCAAGCGCGGTCGTGCCTATGATCTTGGCGATGACCAGCGGATCGATCTGCCGCGCGAAGAAGTTGATCAGACTCCACCCCGCGGTGTCTCGGCCGAAGCGGAGATGTGGTTCGAGCCCTGCGCGTTCGAGAATGAATTGCGGGCGGAACTGCGTGGTTGCCACAACAACCACAGCCTTGCCGGCCCAGATTCCGAGTTGCTGCGCGACAAGCGCCCACGCGCCCCCGCCGCTGAAGGCTATCCAGATGGCCGCAATCGCTCCGGCGACTGCGCCGGTCACTTCGGCCAGCCCCAGCCAACCGAATTTCTCGCGCTGCTGCAGGTCGGCAATGGCAGGCGCCAGCATCCCCTGGACCAGCGGGATCGGCGCAAGCGCCAGCACCAGCGGCGCAAGTCGCGGCTCGCCAAACAGCCATGCCGCTGGCCAGGCGATCGCCAGAAGGAACAGCGCGAGGCCTGTGGAAAGCAGAGTGATCGTCCAGAAGGCGCTCGACCATGCGGCCGTATCCTCGCGTGGCGTGCGGACGAGTGAATAGCCCATGCCGGCGTCGCTGAACGCCATGGTGAAGAGCACGAAGGACATCGCCAGCGCCACAAGGCCGAACTCGGCGGGACCGAGCAGGCGCGCCAGGACCGGCAGCGCAAGAAGGGCAAGCGCAGTCTGTGTGGCGCGAGCCGCGGAAAGCGCGGCGGCGCCCAGGGCAAGCCGTCTTAGCGCCACATATCCTCCGGTTGATGCTGTCGGGCGCGGGCCTTGCCTGCCTTCGTTGAGAGCTCGTCAAAGAAGCCGCCGATGGATTCTCCGATCGGTCCCCACTCATACCGCGAAAGGTCCGCCGTATCGGCATTCGACCGGCGCAGGCGGGTGGCGAACTCGTTGAGATCCTCGCCGCCGATATCGCCATCGTAGAGGTCGACCCAATCCTGGCCGATCTCGTCCTGCAGCTCGGGCAGCGTACCCAGCCGCGGCGCCAGCACTGGCCGGTTACGCGACAGGGCGAAGAGCGCTGCGCCGCTGTTCAGGATGTTGCGATACGGCAGGACCACGCCGTCGCTGTCGTCGAGCGCGGCTTCGAGTTCCGGCTGGGGGACCAGTTCGTCGCGGATATCGAGTGTTACCGCCGGCGCCGACTTCGCCTCTTCCTGCAGCGTACGGGTGAAGTGCGGGTCCTTGGACCAGCCCATGATCTTCACCTGCACGTCGCCCGGCTGAAACCTCCGCGCCGCTGCGATGAGACCGTTGAGATTCTTGTACGGGCGGATCTGCCCGAAATAGATCAGATTGAGCGCCTTTCCTGGGCGACGCCGCGGCTGCGGCGGTTTCTCCATGTCGATGCGGTAGTGGCCATGGCGCGTAATGAGCGCCGGGATGTTTTTCAGCGCCGGAAGGTCAGCTTCACTGGCGACCTTCGAGGCTTGCGACAGGAAGATCGCGCCATCGAGGCTTCTGAGGAAGGCATTGGTGACCCAGGGCGCTTTGCGGCCACGGTCGTGTGGCGCCGTCTCATGGACGACCCAGACCAGCTTGGCGCCGCAGATGTGCTTGGCCAAACGGAAGGTCGCCAGCTTGAACGCGGCCTTGACGTTCGCAACGACGCCCTTGCTCGCGAACAGCTCATCCGGCCAGTGAAGGAGGATAACCTTCGACCCGAACACCGCCGACGGACGCCAGGCGAATTCGCGAACCTCCCAGCCAGCCTGCTGGACGGCCTGCGAAAAGAGCGTGGTGAATCGATTGGACGTCCTTATCCAGGCTGGACGACAGGAAACGACCTTCACGCGCCAGCCCCTCGGATAACCTGTATCAATGAGGGAGGTCGAACGCTCACGTGTCAGGTGAGTTGCGCGTGTTGCTGTCATTTCATGCCTTCCACGCAAATCGACGCTTCGCCGCTCAAGCGACGGGCGCCGATCTTCTCTCATGATGAGTATGTTCCTGTTTTGCCGACCGGCCGGGGATCGCCCGGGAATAGATTCCAAGAACACGTTCGGCATGTGAGCGCGGGGACAGCGACGCTGCGATTTCCTCCCGGCGCGCGGACGGCTGGCGATAGCGATCCGGGTCGGCAAGCACGTCGGAACAGAGCTGCGCCACCATCTGTGGCGTATCATCCTGATTGGCGAGCAGGCCGCCGCCCCACGCGCCGACGATCTCGCTGTGACCCGCGCCCCGCGTCGCGACAATCGGTGTCCCCAGCACAATGGCCTCCACCAGCGCCCGGCCAAAGGGTTCGCGAGGCGCCGGCGCAAGCAGGAGATCGAGACAGGCGATATTGGCCTCCACCGGTTGCCGGAAGCCGGGCAGGGCGGTCGCCCAATGGATCCCCATGTCCAGCGCACGCTGCCGGATGTCGCGGACGGTGTGGTCGCCATCCCGTCCGAACATGACGAACCGATATCGCGTGTTCCGTTTTGCCAGCTCTGCAGCGACTTCAAGGAAGAAGTGTGGGCGCTTGCGATCCCAGACATTGCCAATCCAGCCGACCACCAGCGTGTTGGA
>DATBNA010000425.1:0-15021 GCA_036554545.1 Hyphomonadaceae bacterium | reverse complement strand
CGCCAGCTTTTTGCCCACATCGGGATTTGCGTGGTCCGATTCAATGCGGCCGTCGCGGAAATGAATCTGGCGTGACGCATAGTCCGCCACTTCCGCTTCGTGCGTGATGACGATGACCGTGATGCCCTGCTTGTTGAGCTGGGTCAGCAATTCCATGATTTCGTTGGTGGTCTTTGTGTCGAGCGCGCCGGTCGGCTCGTCGGCCAGAAGGATGTGTGGATGATTGGCGAGCGCGCGCGCGATGGCGACGCGCTGCTGCTGGCCGCCCGAGAGCTGCATCGGCCTGTGATCCATGCGCGTGCCGAGGCCCACGAGCTCCAGGCATTCCTTTGCGCGCGCATCGATGTCGCCGACATCCTTTCGAGCATAGCGCAGCGGCAGCCGGACGTTCTGGAACGCGTCCTGGCGCGCAAGCAGGTTGAATTGCTGGAAGACGAAGCCCAGCGTCTCGTTGCGCAGGTCGGCAAGCTCGTCGCGGCTCATGTCGGAAAGCGAGCGCCCGTTGATCAGCATCTCGCCGGAGGTCGGCCGGTCGAGCGCGCCGATGAGGTTCATCAGCGATGACTTGCCCGAGCCCGATGGACCCATGATGGCGACGAACTCGCCAGGATAAATGTCGAGCGTCACGCCATCGAGGGCGCGCACTTCCTGATCGCCCATCGTGTAGACCTTTGTCAGGTCCTTGCAGGATATGATTGGTTTCTGACTCGACATGTCGGGCTCCGGCGCGGGCGCCTATTTCTTCTCGCCCTTGCCGGCGGCCGTCGCGCGGACGACGAACTTGTCGCCTTCCTCCGCGCCGCGCACCACTTGCGCGAAGTTGCCGTCGCTTATGCCGATCATGAGCATGTGGCGTTCGAGTTCGCCCTTGTCGTTGACCTTGTAGACGGTCACGCGTTTCTGTGACTGCATCTCGACGCGGTGCTTCTCGACCTCGGCGTATTCGTCGGGCGACAGATTGCGGCGCAGGACAGATTCACGCGTCTGCTCCATCTTGGCGCGCATTTCCTGCATCTGCTGCTGCTGGACAATGGAGGGAGGCGGACCGAAACCGCCGCCGCCACCGCCGATGATCGCGCCCTGTTGCTGCTGCTGTGGCATGACGGAAGCGCGCACGCGCTCCATCTCCGCTTGCATCTCGGACATGATCTTCTGCGAGCGCGCCTGGTCGACGCCCGCCGCGGTCAGCCATTCGCCCATTGGGTTGTTGCCGCCGGGGCCGAAGCCGCCGCCCGGGCCGCCACGGCTTCCGCCGCCTCCGCCACGGTTGCCGCCCTGTGCACCCTGTCCGCCGCCCGGGAAGTTCGCGACCTGCGGGCCGCCTTGTCCGCCGCCCTGGAAGCCGCCGCCTCCCTGGCCGCCCGGACCACGCTGTCCGCCGCCTTCGCCGCCATTGGGTCCGCCCATCGCCTCGAGGATTTCCTTCGGCGGCTGGAAGCGTGTGGCGTCGTAGGCAATGCGCAGCACGTCGCTGGCGCGATCAGCGGTGATCTCCGCGTTGGCCGTCATGCCCGGCTTCAGCTTGCCGTTCTGGTTTCGCGCCTGGACCACGACGGTATAGGTGACGACGTTGGCCTGCTCGGCGCCCTGCTGGCGAACCTGGACGACACGGCCCTGGAAGCGTTCGCCCGGGAAGGCGTCGACGGTGAAGGTCACCGGATCGCCGTCGTCGATGCCGCCAATGTCGGACTCGACGACCGCGGCTTCGATCTGGATCTCGGAGAGGTCCTGCGCGATGGTGAAGAACTGCGCGACCTGCTGCGACGACTGCACGGTCTGTCCGACTTCCACCTTGCGGCTGAGGATCACGCCATCGATCGGCGAGAGGATCTTGGTGCGGTCGAGGCGGAGCCTCGCCTCCTCGAGCGAAGCTTGCGAACGGGCGAGGCCGGCGTCCGCTGACTGTTTGGAAGCCTTTTCGGTTTCGAGGGCGATCTTCGCGATGGTGTACTGCTGGTCCGCCTGCTCCCATGCCGATTGCGAAATGGCGCCTTCGGCGAAGAGCTTCTTCTGGCGTTCGTAGTCCTGTGTCGCCTTCACGAGGTTCGCCTCGGCGCGAAGGATGGCCGACTTGGCGTTGGCCACGGATGCCTGCGACTGCAGCAGGGCGGCGTAGGCCGAATTGACTTGTGTCCTGAAGGTCTCGGGATCGATCTGCGCGAGCACCTGGCCCTTTTTGACCGGCGAGTTGAAATCGACCATCAGCTCCACGATCTTGCCGGAGACCTCCGAGCCGACGTCGACCTTGTTACGCGGCTGCACGGCGCCGGACGCGGAGATGACGCGAGCTACGTCGCCACGTTCGACGGCTGCCGTTTCGAATTCGTACTTGCCCGTTGTCGGGTTGCCGCCGCCTCGTGCGAACATGGCTATAGCGCCCACCACAACGATGGCCGCGCCCGCGATCCCCACCAGCAATTTCTTGTTCATTTGAAACTTTCCAGTAGTCCCGGGTGAACGGCGCTTGCCCGTCCGGCGCCTTCATACGCGAAGTTAAATGAACACCGCTTGTATTTCCGTCTCGGTCTCACGGAAATTTCAATGTGGTAACAGAGTGTCGCAAGCCTGTGTTTGTTGGGTTTTTGCCCTGTTTTGACGCCATAGCACTGTGCGTTTGACGGAGTTGCGCCCACGACCATAATTCCGCGGTCGGGAAGGGATGCCCGGCCAGTCAGTTGCGGGCCTCGTCATGCTGGAACTGAAGGACGTGTCCCGGTCGTCTGGTCGCGATCCTGTTCTGACAATGGTCAGCGTTCAGATTGCCCGCAATGTCCCGACGTCTGTCGTCGGACTTTCTCCTGTCGAGCGAGCGATGCTCCTCCGGCTTCTTGCCGGCGCGGACCGGCCTCAGTCGGGCGCCATCACCCTCGACGGCAAGGACATCGCCGAGGCGCGGAGGGGCAAAGGCCGGATCGTTCAGATCGGCAAGACCGGCGTGAAGCCGTCCGGACAACGGCTGGGCAAGCAGATCGGAAAGTCCACGGCCGAGAGGGTGGGGCTGGGCGGCAAGCTCGAGGCGCGGATCGGTGATCTCGATCTCGACCAGCGACTACGGGTCGCCATTGCGCTGGCTCGCGAGGAGAAGCCAGTGCTAATCCTTCTCAGTGCGCCGAGTGCGGAACTCGATCACGGTATCCGCGAGCGCTTCCTCGCCGATCTGGGACCGATGCTGGCGGACACAGGAGCTGTCGTCGTGCTGCTGGCCGGCTCGGTGGACGAGGCTGCGGGGCTAGGTGGAGATGTCGTTGTGCTCAGCAACGGACGCTTGGTCCAGTCAGGCGCGGCGAAGGATGTCTTCGCACACCCCGCCAATCTTGCCGCAGCCTTGGCGACATCGCATCCGGCCCTCAACATGCTCCCGATGTCCGCACGAAATGGATCTGGCGTCCTGCCGGATGGTTCGACATTCCAGCCGCCGGACGGCGTCGCGCTGCCAGAGGCAGGCGATTGTACGCTGGCGTTTCGTCCCGAGGACACGCTGTTCGAGCGGCACGGCGCGACGTGCGTGCGCTTCGTCGTCCGGGCGGCAGGCGAAGAAAGCATCAGCGGGCGCCGCTTTGTACGGCTGACCTTCGCAGGATCAACCTGGCTGACGCCTCAGCCGGCTGTGTCTTTGCCGCCAGGCGCCATGCTCAACGCGTTCGTGGACCGTGCACGACTCATGGTTTTCGGAGCGGAAGGCGACGCGATTCCACAGGCCGACCCGATTGCATTTTCTCGCGGCGCCGGGTCAAGTCTGGCAACTGATTCGCCGGGGGGCTGATGCCGAAAATTGCACGCATGGAAGAGGTGCTGGCTGCAGCAGGGGCAGTCGGCCGCGGCCTGATTGCAGTCGACGGCCTCCCGTGCGCGGGAAAGAGTACGCTGGCGACGCACATCCAGCGCACACACGGCTTCGACAAGATTGGTGTGGATGATTTCCTGTTGCCGCAGTCGCGATGGCCTTCCCCGCCGACGCCGGCATTTCCGTTCCCGTTCATGCGTTATGACGAGCTGCTCGCCGCGGTGCATTCGCTCGCCGCGACTGGGCGCTGCTCCTATACGCCGTTCGACTGGGCGACGCTCAGTGTTTCGCCGCAGAAGCGAAGCGTGAGCCTGACGCGCCCGCTGCTGATCGAGGGCGTGTCGGCGCTGCATCCGGATTTATGCGAGTCCTATGCGCTGCGCATCTTCGTTGAAAGCGATCGCACTAGCCTGATCGAGAGCTCGCGGGTGCGTGGACTGGGTCTGTGGGCTGAAGCCTGGGAAAAGCTCTTCGTGCCGAGCGCTGACGTCTACATGAAGACGCGTCCGCAGGAGCGGGCCGATCTCATCTTCGCCGGGCGCGGCGTCAACGGAACGATGCTGGCGCAATCGTACTAGCACAATCCCGCTAGCCAAGGCTTTTCAGCGCCGGAGCGGCGCGCGCCACAGGCTCTGCGTCGAACTTGAGGAAATCGTCGATCGGCATCGGGCGTGCGATGTAGTAGCCCTGCGCCGTGTCCGCGCCCATCGCCTGAAGCAGGGCGAGGGTATCGGCGGTCTCGACGCCTTCGGCCGCAACCATCATGCCGAGGCTGTGGGCGAGGTCGATGGTGGACTTCACCAGCAGCGCGTCGGAGTTGCCGCGCGCCATGCCCTGCACGAAGAGCTTGTCTATCTTGAGCTCCTCCGCGGGGATTGTGCGGAGATAGGAGAGGGAAGAGAGGCCCGATCCATAGTCGTCGATCGAGATCCCGACGCCGGCATTGCGCAAGTCCTTCATCACGTCGATGGCGAGCTTCGGGTTGTCGATGACGGCGGTCTCGGTGATTTCGAAGCACAGCCTCGCTCCCGAGCGGCGAATCTGGCGCAGGGCGCGGTCGGCGAACTCCTCGTTGGCTATCAGGCGGCCTGATACGTTGATCGAAAGCGGGATATCGCGGCCCGCCTCGCGCAGACGGCGCTGGTCGGCGATGGCGCGGTCGAGCACCCAGTCGGTGAGCGGCCGGATATGGCCGGTTTCTTCCGCCATGCCGATGAAGCTGTCGGGCGGAATCATGCCGCGTTCCGGATGCCGCCAGCGCAGCAGCACTTCGGCTGACGAGATCCGGCCGGCGCGCAGGTCGTATTTCGGCTGGTGCGCAAGGAAGAGTTCGCCGCGCGACAGGCCGAGTATCATGCTTCCCATCAGCGACAGGGCCGACGAAGGATCGCCGTAGGCCTTGCGGTCGAAGGCCGCTGTGCGCACGCGTCTGGCGCGCGCCTGTTCGACGGCGACCTCGGCGCGCTCGAGCAGGGAAAGGCGCGTGTCCTCGCCGTCATTGTCGCAGGCGACGCCGGCGGTCACCACCACATCGACGCGATCATCGCCGAGCCGGACAGGCTGCGAGCAGAGATCGACCATCGCCGCCATGGTGCGCAACGCGGCATCCGGGCTTTCGGCGTGGAATACGACGCCGATGGTATCAGTGGACATGCGACCGACGAACAGTTCGCCGTAGGCGGACGACATCCGGCCGGAAATCTCGGCAATCAGCCGCGCCGACAGGGCGTGGCCGATGGCGCCGCGCACATGATGGAAGCGGTCGACGCCGATGGCGGCGCCGAAGATTTCGGCAGGCCCGATCCTGCTGCGCAGTTCGGCGAGCCGGTCCTGGAGGCCCCGCAGGTTGGGCAGGCCAGTCTCGTTGTCGTGATGGGCGAGGTGGATAATGCGCTTCTCGCGCGCGGCGATCTCGCCCGACATGATGTTGAAGTTGGCGGCGAGCTCGGCGATTTCGTTGCGGCCCGCGACGCGTACTTCAGCAAGCTCGCCGCGGGCGAGGCGAGATGCGGCGGCGCGCAGCCCGGAGATCGGGCCTGTAACGCGGCCGGAGATGATCCAGCTTCCGAGAATGAGCCCGATCAGTCCGACAATGCCGATCAGCATGATGTTGCCGAGCATCGAGCGGTAGTGCGCCTGGTTCACCGATAGCGAGTACTCGAGCAGCAGTGCGGCGGTGACGTCATCGCCAAAGCTCTGCAGCATCTTTACGCCGGCGATCGACTGGTTTTCGGCGATAGGGATCAGCGCCTGATCCTCGTTGCGGAAGGCGCGGGCGGCGAGTTCGGCGCCTGAAACCTGCAGCTTGTGACCGCCGCGCGAGTCGATCGACACCCACGGACCGTCGCCAGCCCGGGTATAGAGGTGGGCGATCAGCGGGATCGCGGACAAGCTCTCCAGTTCGCCGAGATCGGCGCCGCCAAGGCGTTTTCCGAAGACGACCCAGCCGATCAGCGTTGGTGCATTGATGGGCGCGGCGACGGCCTGGAACGGCCCGCCATCCAGCATCAGAACGCCGGCGGCGTCGGGGTTGACGCTGAGGATACTGAGCAGCGCCGGACCGGCGGAAGTATCGCCGCGGGAAACCACGACGCCGTCGGGATCGACGATGAAAGCTGCGTCGAGATTGAAGCGGGACTGCAGGTTGTCGAGCGCCGAAAGGATGGTTTCCTGGTCGCCTGTGGCGACGGCTTCACGGAAGCCGAAATCGCGGGCAAGGACGTCTGCGGTCTGGGCCAGCTGGTCGGCGCGCAGCTTCCACAGGCGATCGAACACGGCGGACGAGGCGGCCATCTCCGCGCGCACCGTCTGCCGGGAATTGCTTTCGACCGCCAGCCAGACCGCGCCGGCGATCAGCAGCATGACGGCGCCGAACAGCGCCGCGTAGACGAGGGCAAGTTCGGTTGAGAGGCGCCGGAACATGGCGGGGTCCTAATGGCCGTGCGAGGCCGCGACGTCGATGGCGACCGTGAGGCGCGTGACGCCGCCGATAATGGTGTCTGTCGTAATGATCTGGTCGCGGGACTTTGCGTGCGGGTGCCAGATGGTGACCTGCGCAGCGCCGTCGGGCGCGCCTTTCAGCTCGGCCACGCCTTTTGCATTGGTGCGGGCGGCGTAAGGCGTGTCGGTCACGTAAACGAAGGCGACCATGTTGTCGTGGATGTTGCAGCCGAGCGCGGCGACGCCTGTCGCCTTGAACGTGACCGAACGCTTCTGGTCACTGCCGTAGAGTTCGAGTTCGAACTTGTTGCCCTTCGAGAAGGAATAGACGTGGTGGCGGAACTTGTCGAAGTTCGGAAAGGCGACTTCGGCGCCGACTGGCGCGACGAGGACGAACGGCGCGAACTGCTTGTCCTTCTGGGCGATCTCCAGCTTCCACGGAAACTTCGGCGCCGGCGCGCCGGCAGGCGCGGGAAGCGTGACGACTGCGTCGGGAAGGAGCTTGCCGTCCTTCGTCGTCACCGTGACGACAAGGTCGCCCGCAAAAGCGGGCGCGGCGCCGACTGCGAGCGCACAAGCGAGCAGGGAAGACTTCACGACCATGGCGCGAAGTTTACCCTCTCGCGCTTACCGCGCCGTAAAGCCCCGATAAATGAATGGTTTTCGCGAAGGCGGGATTCGGCTTTGCTTAAGAGGTGTGGCGCGCACTAGTCTTGATCCGCGCTCTTCCCAACTGCGCCGGGACATTTTCCGATGATCATTACACGTCGCGTATTCTCTGCGGTCGCTGCGGGGCTGTTTGTGACACCGGTGTCGGATGCCGCGCCGATGAAGCGGGACCCGGTTGTGTCGACGGTCGCGGGCAGGGTGCGTGGTCGGGCGCGTGGGGAAGTCGCGGAATTTCTCGGCATTCCCTATGGCGCGGACACGGGGCCCGCGCGCTTCGAGGCGCCGCAGGCCGCCACGGCATGGAGGGGCGTGCGTGATGCGCTCGCCTTTGGTCCTGCCTGTCCGCAAGGCGGCGGAGGCGAGAGGCAGAGCGAGGACTGCCTTGTCCTCAACATCTGGACGCCGACGCTGGATCAGGCAGCGAAGAAGCCGGTGCTGCTCTACATCCATGGCGGCGGATATTCATCCGGCTCGGGCGCATCGCCGGTGACAGACGGAGCCGAGCTGGCGCGAAGAGGCGACGCTGTCGTGCTGACGCTGAACCATCGGCTCAACGTGTTTGGGCACCTGTTCCTTTCGCATCTCGTGAAGGATGAGCGCTACGCCGCGAGCGGCAATGCGGGGCTGCTTGATCTGGTGCTGGCGCTGGAGTGGATTCGCGACAACATTGCAGCATTTGGCGGCGATCCGGATTGCGTGACGCTGTTCGGCCAGTCGGGCGGAGGCGGCAAGATCGCCTGCCTGATGGCCATGCCGGCGGCGAAGGGACTGTTCCACCGCGCCTGGACGATGAGCGGGCAGCAGGTGACAGCGCAGGGGCCCAAGGGCGCGAGCAACCGCGCGCAGGCGGTGGCGGATCATCTCAATCTGGGCGCCGACCGGCTTGCGAAAATTCCGGTCGAACGGTTGCTGGCGGGCCTTGCGGCGCGCGATCCGTCGATCGTGGGAACGCGCGTCTACTGGGGGCCGGTGATCGACGATGTCGTGCTCCCGGTGCATCCGTTCTGGCCGGATGCGCCGAGGCAGTCGTCGGCGATACCGATGGTGATGGGAAACACGCGGGAAGAGACCGGCTCGCTGATCGCGATGGGCGATCCGACCATCTTCTCGCTGACGTGGGACACGCTGCCGGCGCGGCTGGAGCGCGACATGGTGACGGACATCGAAGTGACGGGCGTGGTTCGCACCTACCGCGAGCTTTTCCCGTCGATCACGCCGCCGGAGCTGTTCATCAAGGCGACGACGGCCGGCCGGAGCTGGCGCGCGCAGGTCATCGAGGCGGAAGCGCGGGCGCGCGAGAACGGAGCTACCTGGGTTTATCAGCTCAACTTCCCGAGCCCGCGCGATGGCGGCCGCTATGGCGCGCATCACACGCTCGATATCCCGCTGGTATTCGCCAACACCGCCAAGCCTGAGGCGCAGACGGGCGACGGCGAGGGCGCGCGCGAAGTGGCAGCCGCCATGAGCGATGCGCTGTTGCGCTTTGCACGGACAGGCGATCCATCGGGCGGATCTACAGGCGCGTGGCCGCGCTACGATCTCGGCAAGCGCGCGACAATGATCTTCGATGTGGAAAGCCGCGTGGAGAACGACCCGCGCAAGGCGGAGCGCGAGCTGTTCGCGAAAGCGCCCTACATCCAGCCCGGGACGTACTAGCGTTTCACGTCGAGGCCGCCGCCGGCCATGAGCGCGCGAATGTCGTCGGCGGAGGCATGGCTGGCGTCGCCTGCCTGGCCGTGCTTTGCGGCGGCGGAATAGAGCGCAAAGGTGAGCGCGTCCGGTTCCGGCATGCCGCTCATGTGCGCGTAGAGGAAGCCGCCGGCGAAGGCGTCGCCGCCGCCGATGCGGTCGACGACGCCGGGCAGGGCGATCGGCGGGCAATGACGGGCGTCGCTGCGCGTGAAGAGAGTTGCGCCAAGGGAATAGTCGTTGACGCCATGCGTCTCGCGCTGCGTGGCGGCGATCATGCGGAGATTGGGAAAGGCGGCGAAGGCGGCCTGTGCCGATTGCTTGCGGTCGCCGACATCGCGACCGAGGATCAGGGCGATGTCGCGCTCGTCGATGAAGGCGAGGGTGGCGTGATCCAGCATCTGCCTGAGGATCGTCTGGCCGCTTTCGCTGCGCGCTTCCCAGAGCCTGGAGCGGTAGTTGCCGTCGAAGCAGATTTTCACATTGGCCGCGGCTGCCGCCGTCATCGCTGCAAGGGCTGCTTCGCCGGCGGCCTTGCTGACGGCTGGCGTGATGCCGGAGACGTGCAGCCATTCGGCGCCTTTGAGCGCCGGCCGCCAGTCGATCGCGCTGGCGGGTGCGATTGCGAACGCGGATCCCGCGCGGTCGTAAATGATTTCGGGCGCGCGCAGCACGGCGCCGGGCGTCAGGAAATAGAGGCCCATGCGGCCGGGGCCGAATTTCACATTGGTCGTGTCGACCCCGTGACGGCGCAACTCGTCGCGCGCGGCGCGACCGAGCGGATTGTCAGGCACGACCGTCGCCATTGCGGAAGGAATGCCGAGGCGCGACGCGCAGATAGCGACATTAGCCTCGGCGCCGCCGATGTGGGCGGAGAGCCGGGGCGTCTGCAGGAGCGCTTCGCCAGCAGGCGCGGTTAGGCGCACGAGCATTTCGCCGAAGCAGACAAGCCTGGCGGCGTTCTGGGCGGTCATGCGATGCGCTTACCTCGCCAGCCAGCCGCCGTCGACGGGAATGATGGCGCCATGGACGTAGTCCGACGCCGAGGAGGCAAGGAACACCGCCGCGCCGCCGAGGTCGGACGGTTCGCCCCAGCGTCCGGCAGGAATGCGGGCGAGGATGTCGCGCGAGCGGGTCTCGTCCTTGCGCAGAGCCTCGGTGTTGTTGGTGACGAAATAGCCCGGCGCGATGGCGTTGACGTTGATGCCTTTGGCCGCCCATTCGTTGGCCATCAGTCTGGTGACGCCGGCGAGGCCGCTCTTGGCGGCGGTGTAACTCGGCACGCGAATGCCGCCCTGAAAGGAAAGCAGGGACGCAATCTGGATGATCTTGGCCTTCTGCTTCTTCTCCAGCGCGTGTTTCGCGAAGGCCTGGGAGAGGAAGAAGACGGACTTGAGGTTCACATCCATCACCGCGTCCCAGTCTTCCTCGGTAAAGTCGACGGCGTCGGCGCGACGGATTGTGCCGGCGTTGTTGACGAGAATGTCGGCGCGGCCGAGCGCCTTCAGCGTCGCGGGAATGATATCGGGGATCGGTTTCGTCGAGCCGAGATCGGCGCTGATGTGAAGGAAGCGGCGGCCGGCGGCTTTCACCTTTGCCTCGGTCTCCGATGGCGTTGTGCGGCCGACGGCGGCAATGTCTGCGCCGGCTTGCGCCAGAGCGACAGCGATGCCCTGGCCGATGCCCGTATTGGCGCCGGTGACGATGGCGACTTTGCCGGAGAGGTCGAAAGCAGAGGTCATTTCAACTCGTTACTTCAACTGGCAGATATCGAGCTGGTTCATGTCGGTGTAGTCGAGGTTCTCGCCGCCCATCGCCCAGATGAAGGTGTAGGCGGCGGTGCCGGCGCCCATGTGGATCGACCAGGGTGGAGACATCACAGCCTCGTCGTTCGCCATGACGATGGAGCGTGAATTGTCCGGTTCGCCCATGAAGTGGAAGATGCGGTCGTTCGGGCCGAGGCCGAAGTAGAAATAGACCTCCGAGCGCCGGTCGTGCAGGTGCGGCGGCATGGTGTTCCAGACGGAACCCTTCTTCAGCATGGTCATGCCGAGCAGGAGCTGGCAGGATTTCACCGTCGCAGGGACCACCATCTGATAGATGGTGCGCTCGTTCGATGTTTCCGGCGCGCCCCGCTCCAGCGGCACGGCCTTGTCGATGGAGATCTTTGCGACCTCGTACCGTGCGTGGGCCGGCGTCGAGACGAGATAGAATTTCGCCGGCTTCGACGGATCATTCGATCTGAACTCGACGTCGGTTGATCCCATCGGGATATAGAGCCCGTCACGCGGGTTCATCGCGTGCTTCGCGCCATCGACGACGATCTCACCTGCGCCTTCGCCGACATTGATGGCGCCGAGTTCGCGGCGCTCGAGGAAGGGCTTGCCCTTGGCGGAGGCGGGTTCGGTCTGCAGCGGCAGTTTCACGCCCGATTTGCCGGGGGCGGCGCCGCCCACGACCATGCGCTCGTTGTGCGAATAGTTCAGTGAAACCTGATCAGCCTTGAACAGGCCGGTGATCAGATAGCGCGCCCGGAGATCGTCGTTAGATGCACCCTCCATCATGTCAGGATGCGTGGCGTGGTAGGTCTTCTCGAAGATGCTGTCGGCCATGACTCGCGACCTTTTCAGGCGAAAAAGGAAACCGGTGTCATAAACCCGGCAAATGGCCTCCGCGTCAAGCGCGAGCGGCGCCAGTCGAGCCGCGAACCACCAGTTTCGGATGGACCTCGCCCAATGTCTCTTCCTGCGGCGGTTCGTGGATCAGACTTTCGCCGAGAAGCCGGGTCGAGGCCATCCTGCCCATCAGCCGGATCGGCAGGACCACAGTGGTGAGGGCGGGCCAGAGCCGGGAGGCCAGCGGGCTGTCGTCGAAGCCGACGACCGACACGTGCTTGCCGATCTCGTACCCGGCCTCGCGCACGGCCTGGCAGACGCCGGCGGCCATCTCGTCATTGCCGCAGAAGATGGCGGTCGGGGGATCGGACAGGGCCATCAGCCGTCGCCCGGCGTCGACGCCCGACTGGAAAGTGTAGGCCGCCTTGATGTCGAGTTCGCGCTCGAGTTTCAGCTTGTGCGCCTTCAGGCCCTTGACGAATCCCGCGCGCCGTTCGTGCGCCGAACGGAAGGTGTCAGGGCCGGAGACGTGCGCGATGCGGGTGTGGCCGAGGCCGGCCAGGTGTTCGGCGGCTTCCTGCGCGCCTTCGGCATCGTGCGTGACGATCGAATGCTCGGCTTCATCCAGCGGCACCGACGCGATGCGCACATAGGGGCAGCCGAATTCCTGCAGGATCTCGACCAGCGCATCGTCCTCCGAAACCGACGGAGGCAGCACGACGCCTGCCAGTTTCTGCCGTTCGACGAAGGCGCGCACGTTCTGGAGAAAGTCCGGCGCCTGGCGCCGGCACGGATGAACCAGCAGTTCGAACCCGCTGCCGCGGATGACATCGAGGATGCCCTGCTGCATGTCGATGACGTACTGCGGGTTGGGCTGGTCGTAGATCAGGCCGACGAGGAAGGAGCGTTTCGATGCGAGGCCGCGCGCCATCGGATCGGGCGTGTAGCCGATCTCCTTGATCAGCGCCTCGACACGCTCGCGTGTCTTCTCCTTCACGAAGGGCGACTTGTTGATGATGCGCGAGACTGTTTTCTTCGAAACGCGTGCGAGGCGGGCGACGTCGTTGATCGTCGGGCGCTTGCCGTTGAAGGAGATTGTCTCGGCCTTGGCGCGTTTTGGCTTGCGGGTCATGTCCCGGGACATGCGCGTGCGGGACAATCGCCGTCAAGCTGCGTAACGACGGGTTTCCGCACGCTTTTTCCGCCGGCGGAGACCGTGTCGTTGACACCGGTATCATACGACGCGAGTTTCTCGTGCCGAAAACGAGGCGGGAAGAGGAAGCGCGAGTGGACGACGCAACGCGGCGGAAGGCGCTGGGCGGGCTGGCGGTTGCGCCGATCATGTTGTCGGCATGCGAATCTGCGCCTTTCGCCGGGCGCACGGAAGGCGAGATCTCGCCATCGGGCCTCGACTGGTCGCATCTGCAATGGCGGCGCGGCATCGAGAACCAGCGCCGGGCAGACCTCGGCAACGGCAGGTTTCTCAATCCGATCCTCTCCGGCGATCACCCGGACCCGACCATCATCCGCGATGGCGATGTCTGGTACATGACCTTCTCTTCCTTCGAGTCCTATCCCGGGCTCGTCATCTGGAAGTCGCCGGACCTGGTGAACTGGACGCCCGTAACGGCGGCGCTGAAGACCAATATCGGATCGGTCTGGGCGCCCGAACTCGTGAAGCATCAGGAGCGCTACTACCTCTACATTCCCGCGCGCTTTCCGGACCGCCGCTCGATCTACGTCATCCACGCCGAGAAGATCGAAGGGCCGTGGAGCGAGCCTGTCGATCTCAACCTGCCGCGCCATATCGATCCCGGCCACGCGGTAGGCGAGGACGGCAAGCGCTGGCTGTTCCTGTCGAATGGCGACCGCATTGGACTGTCGGACGACGGCCTCTCGACTGTCGGCGAGGTCGAGCATGTCTACGATCCGTGGCGCTATCCGGACGACTGGGTTGTGGAAGGCTTCGCGCCGGAAGGTCCGAAGGTCATGCGGCGCGGCGAGTGGTTCTACCTGATCACGGCTGTCGGCGGCACGGCCGGTCCGCCGACAGGTCACATGGTTGTCGCGGCGCGATCCAGGTCGATCAACGGGCCGTGGGAGGATGCGCCCAACAATCCCATCGTTCGCACATGGTCGGCGCGCGAGAAATGGTGGTCGCGTGGACATGCGACGCTGGTCGAGGGGCCGCGCGGCCAGAACGGCGAAGAGAAGTGGTGGATGGTCTATCACGGCTATGAAAACGGGTTCTGGACGCTGGGCCGGCAAACGCTGCTCGATCCGGTTGAGTGGACGAAGGATGGCTGGTTCCGGGCGAAGGGCGGGGACCTGTCGAAGCCGCTCATCAAGCCTGCGAACATCGCGGGCGCGCCGCACGGGATGGCGCTGTCGGATGATTTTTCGACGGACCGGATCGGGCTGCAGTGGGCGTTCCATTCGCCGGGACCGGAGGAAGCGCGAAGACGCTCGTGGTCGCCGGGCATGCTGCGTCTTGCGGCGGCGGGCAGGACGCCGACGGACTCGCGGCCGCTGACCTTCATCTCCGGCGACCTTGCCTACGAAGTGACCGCCGATATCGAGATCGACGAGGGCGCGGAAGCCGGCTTGCTGCTGTGGTACTCGCCGAAGCTCTATGCGGGCTTCGGCTTTCACAAGTCAGGCATGGTGATGCATCGCGTGGCCACGCAGCGGAGTGTGGCGGCGCCGGAGACGTTCGGGCGCAGGATGCAGCTCCGCATCACCAACGACCGGCATATCGTGACCATCCATCACCGTCCGCCCGGCGGCGAATGGACAATGCATGGCGTGCGGATGGAAGTGTCGGGCTACCACCACAACACGGCCTGGGATTTCCTCAGCCTGCGGCCCGGCATCTATTGCGCAGGCGAAGGCGAGGCCCGCATCCGCGGCGTGACCTATCGGGCGCTTTGACCCCTGGCGGAGGGATCAGGCGGGGGCGCCGCCGAGCGCGGCGCATGCGCTCAACACGCCCGCAAGCACCAAGGCCGGCAGAAGGCGGTTCATTCCGAAGCCCCGTCACACATCTGAACGACCACTGGCCGACAGGTGGCCGACTTCCAATTCCATCCCGCCTCGCCGCAATTCGTCCCAGCGGCCTGAAACCAGACGCTTTTGGTCACGCCGATCCGGCGCCGGCCCCTTTGGGCAGGCGCAGGCTGGCGATCTCCCGCATCTCTTCCTCCCGTTGGCGCCGATGCGCTGAACTTAAGAGGAGAGAACAGGTGAAGCACGGTTTCTGGATCGGGGCGGCCATGCTTGGGCTGGCAGGAACGGCAGGCGCGCAGGAGGCGCCGCCGGACCGCT
>DATBNA010000421.1:0-4164 GCA_036554545.1 Hyphomonadaceae bacterium | reverse complement strand
ATCCAGAAGGCGTTGTAGCCGCGCCCCATCAGAAGGTCCCTGCCGGTCAGAAACCCGGTGCGCGGCGTATTGGCGATGTCCTCGGTCACGAGGCGGACGATCTGCGGATGCTCGCGCGTCGCCTTCTCGACCTCTTCCGGCCTGAGCACCGTGCTATTGTAACGGTCAGCGCGTTCAAGTGTGGTGATCGAGGCGTTCGTCCATGTGCCCTGGAGATCGGGATGGCCGCTTGGCGTCCTGGGCGCTGAATAAGCCTGCTGAGCGAAGGCGGCGCCAGCGCCGGCCCCCATGGCGATGAACGCCGCCAGATAGAGTCTGAGCGTCGACCAACCCATTTTTACCTCCCCGGTACAAACCCGACCCATGTCTTGCCTTGAGAAGGCCGCATGGT
Organism: Hyphomonadaceae bacterium; assembly: GCA_036554545.1. GTDB lineage: Bacteria > Pseudomonadota > Alphaproteobacteria > Caulobacterales > Hyphomonadaceae > UBA7672. The sequence continues at coordinate 3,773 of DATBNA010000421.1, read as the reverse complement.
CGTGAGTTCGTGATGGACGCCAGCTTGCCTGCCGCGAGGTTGGCCTGCAAGCTGGCATCCCTTGTCCCCTGGGGTGCCGTCGATGAAGGTCATGTCCCGCCTGAAGGGCGCTGCGGCGCTCGCAATCGCCGGTTTGATGGGGATTTCGGCGCCCGCAGGGGCACAGAGCACGCTGAGGCGGGTCGATCTGGAACTAGTCCTTGCCGTCGATATTTCCCAGTCGATGGACCAGGACGAGCACGAGCTCCAGCGCATGGGCTATGTCGAAGCCTTCCGCCACAAGGATGTGATTAATGCGCTGATGTCCGGTCCCGAAGGCCGGATCGCCGTCGTCTACATGGAATGGGCCGGCGATTTCGAGCCCTTCGTCACCATTCCATGGACGATCATCGACAGCGAAAAGACCGCCCACGCCTTCGCCGACAAACTCGCCGCGGAGGACGTTTTCGGCGAGCAGCGCACGTCGATCTCGACAGCCTTGATCAAGGCGACCGAGCTCATCGAGACCAACGACCTCGCCTCGCACCGCCAGGTGATCGATGTATCAGGCGACGGGGCCAACAATGCCGGTCCGCTGGTCGAGCCCGTGCGCGACGAGGTGGTGAAGCGTGGCATCACCATCAACGGCCTGCCGATCATGCTCAACAAGCCGCGCGAGTTCTATGACATCGACCACCTCGACCGCTACTACAAGCATTGCGTGATCGGCGGGGATTCCGCCTTCATCGCGCCGGTCTTCGACCTGAAGCACCTCGCCGCGACGATCCGCAAGAAGCTGGTGATGGAGATCGCCAGCCTCGACGTGGCGCCGGAGGCCGCGCCTATCCAGTTCGCCGACGCCGAGACGCCCGCCGAGCCGGACCGGCCGGGGATCAAGCGCGTGCAGCTGAAACTGCCGGCCGAGAAAACCGACTGCGAGATCGGCGAGAAGGTCTGGGGCGGCGGCGGGGGCGGACGTGGCTTCCGCGGCTTTGGCAGGTTCCCGGATCAGTGAGATCCTAGGCCTGCGCCGCCCTGCGATGCAGGGCCTTGTCAGCATACATCGCCTCATCCGCGCGCGCGAGCACGCCCTCGGCTGAATCGCCGGGCTTAAAGTGCGCAATGCCGATGGCGGCTGAAATGAAAAGCGGCTCGCCGCCGTGGAGCACGCGCTCCGTGCAGATGGCGGCCGCCAGCGCCTCGGCTTTCTGCTTGGCGGCATTGGGAGCGAGGTGAGTGAGCACCACGGCGAACTCATCCCCGCCTATGCGGCCGACAATGTCTGTCTCGCGCGTCTGGCGGATCAGCGTTTCGCCGATCGCCCGCAACACGGTGTCGCCGGCCGGGTGGCCGTGCGTGTCGTTAATCTCCTTGAAGTTGTTGAGATCGAAATAGATGAGGCTGGCCTCGATCTCGTGCCGCTTCACCAGGGCAACGACTCGGGAGGCTTCCCGCATGAAGGCGCGGCGGTTGTAGACTGGCGCCAGCGGATCGTGGTCGGCGGAGGCTTCAGCCTCGGCCAGCGACAGTTTCAGCTGCTCGACATCGAGCCGGAGCGAATCGATCTCGCCGATCAGGACATTGAAGGCGGTGCGCACCTGGGGCGTCAGGTGGCTTTCCGGCACGGCAAAGAGGCCCGCCACCCGCAGGGCGGGATCAATCGGCCGCTCAGGCGCGGCGACGGCTTCCTGCTGGCCCCGTCGGGCAAAAATGGAGAAGAATTTCATTGGCCGCCCACTTCCCACACGATCTCAACCGATACGCGTTAGCGTCTTATTAATCGCGATTTACCGCCGGGTTCCGGGCCTGTAGAACGCCGCTTTCCAAGGGCCCCGGAGACCCGCATGGCCGTCACCCCAGTCGTAGGCATCGTGATGGGCAGCCGGTCCGACTGGCCGACCCTGCGCGAGGCGGCGCAGGCGCTGACCGAGCTGGGCGTCGCCCACGAAAGCAGGGTCGTCTCGGCGCACCGTACGCCTGACCGGCTGGTGCAGTACGCCAAGGGCGCGCGTGGCAGGGGCATCAAGGTCATCATCGCCGGGGCCGGCGGCGCAGCGCACCTGCCGGGGATGATCGCTTCGATGACCACCCTGCCCGTGCTGGGGGTGCCGGTGAAATCGAACGCGCTGTCGGGCCTCGATAGCCTGCTCTCCATCGTGCAGATGCCGCGCGGCGTGCCGGTCGGAACCCTGGCGATTGGCGAGGGCGGCGCGTTCAACGCCGGACTGCTCGCAGCTTCGATCCTTGCCGTCGAGGACAAGGCGCTCGCCGGACGCCTCGAAGCCTGGCGCAACGCGCAGACCGACAAGACGCCCGAGAGCGTGGAAGACCCATCATGAAACCCGCCGCGGGGGTTGAGGGCGCGCTCGCGAGACCCGGCGATGCGATCGGGATATTGGGCGGCGGCCAGCTCGGCCGGATGCTGGCGCTTGCTGCGGCCGACCTCGGCCTTGACGTCCACATCTTTACTCCGGAGCACGACAGCCCGGCCTCGCGTGTCGCCCGCAAGACCTGGGTGGCGGCGTTCGACGACAAGGCGGCGCTGCGCGAGTTTGCGGCGAGCGTGAAGGTCGCCACCATCGAGTTCGAGAACGTCCTTACCGACGCTGTCGACCTGATCGAGGATGAAGGCGTCATCGTGCGTCCGAACGGCCAGACGCTGGCGACCGCGCAGGACAGGCTTGCGGAGAAGACCTTCTTCCGTGAGATCGGCATCGAGCCCGCGCCATTCATGCGCATCGACAAGCCCGACCAGATCCAGCCCGCGCTCGACAGGCTGGGCGGCAGCGGCATCCTGAAGTCGCGCTTCTCCGGCTATGACGGCAAGGGACAGGTGCGGCTCAAGGGCGAAGTGCAGCCCTTCCCTGCCTGGGCGGAAGTGGGCTCGACCTTCTCCATCCTCGAAGCCTTCGTGGAGTTCGAGCGCGAACTGTCGGTTGTCGCCGCGCGCGGCGCGGATGGGACTTTCCTCGCCTACGATCCGCCGGAGAACGACCACTCGGGCGGCATCCTGCGGCGCTCGATCTTTCCCTCGACCGCATCGCAGGCGGTGCAGGATCAGGCTGTGGCCCATGCGCGGAAGCTCGCAGAGTCGCTCGACTATGTCGGCGTGCTGGCGCTGGAGCTGTTCCTGACGAAGGACGGAAAACTGCTGGCCAACGAGTTCGCGCCGCGCGTCCACAATTCGGGCCACTGGACGCAGGACGCCTGTTTCACCGGCCAGTTCGAACAGCATATCCGTGCGGTCTGCGGTTGGCCGCTGGGCGATCCTTCGCGGCGCTCCGATGGCGAGATGATCAACCTGCTCGGAACCGATGCGAACGAATGGGAAAAGCACCTGACGGACGGCGCCAAGCTTCATCTCTACGGCAAGCGCCGCGCAGCCGACGGCCGCAAGATGGGCCATGTGACGAAGCTCAGGCCCAAGCGTTAGGCGCCCACATGCCGCGCAAGACAGCAGGCATTGGGCACTCGACGGCCGGGGACGGCCAGGCGGCGGCCTTGCCCGGCGACGCGTGTTGTAATCCGGTTGGATTCTTACAACTGCGATTACAATTACAATTACAATTACAAGCACACCTGCAACGGCATCCCACGGGAAGCGCCACGGCAGCGGTCTTGCGCACACGAACAGCCAGAAGATGATCTTGGTCGGATCCATGACGGCATTGTCCGTCAGGAATCGAGGTGTGGGATAACCGCGAATATTATACTTGACGTACCCAGCGCAAAATCCTATCTTTTGGACATTGGAGACGACCGATGTCCTATTTGAACGCCCCCCACCTTCACAA
>DATBNA010000402.1:0-2671 GCA_036554545.1 Hyphomonadaceae bacterium | reverse complement strand
AGTAAGCCGATGGCGCCGTGTCGCGCGCGATCTGCGGCGCATGCCTGATTTCGAGTTTGCCTTTCGGACCGGATTCGATGATGCGCGACAGCCGTGGCTCGATCCACTGGATATGGCTTTCGACCGCCGCGATCAGCGCGGCCTGTCCCTCAGGCGTATCGGGAAACACGTTGGCCGGATCGAGCGCCAGAGCGCGCATGCGCTGGCCTACGGTTCCTTCTTCCTGGCCCAGCTCCAGCAGCAGGCCGTCCATGCGCTTGCTGATGTCGGCGACCAGCTTCTCGCCGGCCTTGTGGATGTCCGCCGGACTCACGTCTGTCGTGGTGTAGAGCCGCAGGGCATCCGCGTAGTAGGCATCGCCTCCCGCAAGGCGCCATACACCGGGCTCCTCGCGCGCCTTGGGCAGCGCTGTTTCGATCGTCTTCGCGAGCGCACGGTATTCCTTCGCTATGTCGCCCCCGACGAGCGCCACTGCGCGGTCCACAAGCTTCTTGATGTCCTCTTCCGGAATAGCGGGGATCTGCGCCACCGCCTCGGTAAAGAACTGCACCAGCCGATGCTCGCGCGCATCGTACGGCGTCAGCGAGCGAACCTTCTGCAGCGTCCGCTGCAGGATCGCGCGCGACGGAACTGCCCCTGCCGCCATGTCGGTTTCGAACCGCCGCCGTTCGGCCAGCAGCGCGTCATCCATTTTCGCCAGTCGCGTCAGCCACGCTTCGGCATCCTCACGCGACCTGATGGTGTGATGCGTGGTCAGGAACTTGACGAGATCGACGTAGGCGCCGTCGAAAGGGTTGATGACATAGGGGCTCGCCCAGCCAAGCGTGGCATAGCCGTAGCCGTGCCGGTCCATCGCAGCGGCCGACTGGTAGACAAGGACGGTTGAATCCAGAAGGCGGACGCTGTCCCGGTTCAGCGCCGTACGGTCGATCCGCTCCAGCTCCGCAAGAAAATCGAGCCGCGCCGTGCGCGCCCGCTGGTTCGCGGCCATGGACCGGTCGTTCAGCTGGCTTTCATAGGCCCCGCCGAAAACCTCGTGGGAAAGTCCCAACATGTCCGCTTCTTCAGGTAACCGCCGTATTTCCGCCTGACCTATGCGCTGGATCAGTGCAGCCAGCTGGGGGTCAGCTGGCTGTTTCGGCTGCGAACAGGCGCCAATTATCCCAGCTGCGACGGCGATCGCAGCGGCAATCAGGGGCCTGAAGAGGCTAATCCGGTCCCGGTCGGGCATTTGATTCGCATTGGTTGAGACGTCACAGGTTTTCCGATAATGACCCCCGAGCATCAAGCTAGGCGAGCATCAAGTTTAGGAGCGAGTAAATGAGCACTCCAGCGACCGGAGGACAGCCCGAGCTGACCGGCCAGGTAATGTTCTACAAGAAGCCTGAGCCGCTTTCCCTCGAACGGCACCGGAATCTGGGCGTGAAGCAGATCGCGGCGCCGTTCTCGTTCCTCAAGGGCTCCCACGCCGTACCGATCACGGTCAGCGAGTTCGGCGTCGTCGCCACCTGCTATCCCATCATCTTCGTAGGCGCCGAGAAAACCCCGGTCGCGGTGATGGGCGTTCGCCAGAACGAGAACGAGTATGTTGACGCCTCCGGCCAGCCCGATCCGGACAGCTACATTCCGGCATTCGTTCGCCGCTACCCCTTCGTCTTCGCGTCCGATCCGAAGAGCGACAAGCTGCTCCTCTGCGTCGACACCGAGGCCGCGATGGTTTCCAGCACGCCGGACGTCCGCTTCTTCGAAGGCGACCAGGCGTCCAAGTTCACGCAGGACGCGATCGAGTTCTGCAAGGAATTCGAACGCCAGCGCCGCGCCACCGTCGAGTTCGTCGAGATGCTCGAGAAAGCCTCGCTCTTCGAACAGAAGTCCGTCGCCTTTACTCCCCGCGACGCGCAGGGGAATGCCGGCCAGACCCAGAAGATTGCTGACTACTGGGCGATCTCGGAGGAAGGCCTCAACGCCCTGCCGGAAGGCAAATTCCAGGACATTCGCAACACCGGCGCCCTCGCGGCGGTCTATGCCCACATGGTGTCGCTGATGAACTGGCAGCGCGTCATCCAGCGCACCATGCGCCGCCTGCAGACCCAGCCGCAGGCCGTTAACTGACACGGTCCGGCTGACGCCGCCGTCAGCGGCGGAACACCGCGTTTCACGAACGGGGGAGGGCTATGGACCTCTCCCCCCGCGCGGCCTTACCTCGATCCTGAACTCCCGGTACGTTTCTCGCCTGATTTCAGGGAGTCGCCGGTTCGCGGCAGATAGTAAGGCATGACGGCATGAGGTGGCTGGCCAACCTGTTAGCGGCGCTCGCGATCGCCGCCTTCGGCGTCGTACCGGCGTCGGCGCAGGAAGTTGTGCGCAGCAAGCAGGACAAGACCTCCCTCGGCCTCATTTCCGAACGCGCCGCCGTTGCGCCTGGCGATCTCTTTCTCGTCGCCGCGAACTTCGATCTCGATGAGGATGGCTGGCACGTCTACTGGAAGAACCCGGGTGACAGCGGCCTGCCTCCGGAAGTCCGCAAGTGGACGCTGCCTGAAGGCGTCGAGGCCGGCGGGTTCAAGTGGCCCGCGCCGCACGCCATCCCGCTCGCGACCCTGATGAACTACGGCTACGAGCACGAGCTCGTCCTCCCGTTCGAAGTCAACGTTCCCGCAACGGCGAAACC
>DATBNA010000637.1:0-3175 GCA_036554545.1 Hyphomonadaceae bacterium | reverse complement strand
TGCGGTTCTTGCGGGTAGTGAGTGCCAAATGGCCCGCGTCTCCTTGCGGAAACGCGGGCCTACTGTTCAGCCGGCTTCGGAGGCGATGATCCAGTCAAGGATCTTCTCCGAGAAACCGTCGATGCGGCGCCACGGGCCGTCGCCAACGCCGTGCTGGTAGGACGCGACGTTGACCATGTAGCCGGCGCCTTTCGGCGCGCCGACCGGATCGTGCGCCTGCTCGTCGGTGAAGACGATGAGGCGCGTATCCTTGCGGTCGACCTTCGCGACGGCCTTGCCGAGTTCCGTCCCGCCATGCGGCTGGGAGTTCACGATCGCATCGCGCAGCGCAAAGCCGCGGCGCGGAGCGATTTTCTTCACGTCGTTCGAGAACGTGAAGATCTCGACGTCCTCACAGATCTCGCGAGCGAGAACCGCAAGGCCGCAGGCCGTATCGAGCCGACGCATTTCGGACCGGCCGGAGAGGGCCGAATCCATGGAGCCCGACACGTCGACCAGCAGGGTCGTCCTGCCCGGCAGCTTCGCGTGGCCCTCGATCGAACGGAACATCGCGTGTTCCAGCTCGGGTTCGAGATCCGGCGCGTGAGCAGCCGCCGCGATGAAGCGGTAGGGCAGCACGCGGTCGGTGCGCATCGCTTCGAGCGCCTTGCCGATCGTCGACTTCGGCACGCCGGCCATCTGCATGCCGCGCAGGTTGCGCAGCAAGGCAAGCGCCCCGAGTTTCTTGTCGGCGATCAGGCGCTCGAAGGTCGCGCGCTTGTCGGCCCCGCCGGAGAGGGAGACCTCCCAGGTGTCGGGCGCGGCAAGCGTACCATCGACCAGCTCCTTCCAGATCTTTTCCTGCGCCGCGTCTTTCGGCTTGGCGTGGACAAGGAAGAGCACATCGCGCAGGCGCACGGCGCCGTCGCGGTTGTACTTGGCGAGCTGGTACGCATCGAACTTCGCGAAGGCTCGCGCCAGGCCTTTCTTGACCTGGGCGGAGACAGCGCGCGTCTTGCGTTGCTGCATCGGACCCAGCGCATCGGACCAGTAGATCGCGAGGAACTCGGTGAGTTCGTCGGGACGCTGGACGATACGCGCGAGCGTGTCGGCCACGAGGGCCTTGTGGCCTTCGTGGCGCGCCATTTCGCGAACGACGAGCAGCGGCGCATGGCGCAGCTTCATGTCTTCGCGCGCCTCGATGGCCATCGCGGCGACGGTTTCCGCCGCCACTTTGGGCACGAGCGAGGCAATGCGCTCTGCAATGGAAACGCCGTTCTCGTAGAACTGGTCTTCCCACAGCATGCAGCTCATCAGCGCGCGGCGGAGCTCCTGCTCCGGACCGAATGCGCGGCCGCGCGCGCCTTCATGCGTGCGCACGGCTTTTTGCTTGTTCAGTTTCGCCATGGGAAAATCCCCCTTCTGCCAAAAAACACTTTCACATCGAACACACACGAACAATCTCGGGCACGTCATCAGCCGGGGAACGCATCGGAACCCGTCGCGGGATTTGAACCCGCCTGGCTACCGAAGGAACGGATTCCTTCACCACCGGCTGACTTCGCCAGGCGGCGCCCCCCGACGCCGTTAAAGAACAAACCAGAGGCCCAACCGGGGAACGGACGAGACCGTACAGACGTGCTCTACCAACTGAGCTACAGGCCCACAGATGGAGGACCTGACGGGGCTCGAACCCGCGACCACGGCTTCTGAGGCGAAGTAACGTATCTCTTCACCACCGGCTGGTTCTGGATGGCGGGGAACATTCGAAGACAAGCTCCCTTGCGGGATGTCTGAGCTACGATCTTTCGACCGGCGCGAATCGAACACGCGACCTCCGACGCCTTGCGGCGCGGCGCTCTACCACGATGCACTTGTCTTCTTCACCACCGCCAAATCTGCTTGCGGCCGCTTCTAGTTTTGCCGAACCGGGGAACAGGCGAGACCTGAGACGCCTGTCGATCCTTTCGAACCTCCAGGCTAGCGCTCTACCGTTGAGCTACAGGCCCACAGTGTTGGACCCGGCGGGATTCGAACCCGCAACCTCTCGATTAACAGTCGAAGTAACAGACCTCTTCACCACCGGCGCGGCAAAACGAAATGTCGGGGAACAGTCGAGAATGGAGTTGGCCGCAACGCAAAGTCCTTTTGGGACCCGAACCCGCGTCGCGACGTCCTTTGCGGGGACGCCTCCACGGTACGTGCGACCACCGTCCCATGGGGACGGCTCTTGGTGCGAAGTATCCAGTCTCATCACCACCGACAAAGCGGCATCCAGGGGAACAGACGATACGGCCTTTGGTTTCCATGCGAAGGAATCCGCATCTTCACCACCTGGACCTACAAAAAATCTCCTGCGTTTCCTCTTCAGCAGCTCCGCGGGGGACCGGAAACAAAAACCCCTCCGGAGCATCGGCTCGGGAGGGGTTCGATCACTCGAACTTGTGGAACAGCCTCAGGCCATTCCGCCTCCGCGAGAAAGCATGCGCGCACCGAGGCGCCGCTCGCACTGAGCGTCGCTATTCAGCGTCTGCATGATGAATGGGCTTGCGCGCTTCATCGTCTCTCTCGCTTCGACGCCGGCGCCAATCGCCAGCGAAGGGTGCGGTGTATGATCGCAGTTCGTGGCGAGGTCAAGGCGAGCAAACAGAAATTGTTCGTAAGAATTCCTGACGCGCGCGCGAACGTCGGCCGTGCACGAACGATCAAGCCGCCGTGCGGTTTTCGCAGATGGTGAGGGCTGCCTCGATCCAGAATTTGAGGCGCTCGCGGTCTGGCGGGGATTGACCGCGGAGGGCGCGTTCGCCTTCGTCCGACGCCGCAAACATGGCGACGGCGTCGACAAGGAAGTCTGGATCGGCCGTGGCGAGATCCTCGACAGTCGAGACGCCGGCGCCGACGAGCAGCTGTGCGCCAAGGGCCGTGAGCTCAGGCACCGTGCAGGCAAGCAGAGCCTGCGCCTGCCAGTCCTTGATGACGCGGGCGTTGATGTGACCCTGCTTGATGCGGGCGGCGGCGTCTTCAGGCGAGACTTCCAGGAGGTCGCCGACGGTCTTGACGCCGATCAGGTTGAGGCGGCCGGCGGTTTTGGGACCGATGGAGGGAGCGTCGACGACGGAGGCATCGCGCGAGAGGGCGGCGCGTGGTTTGGCGGACGCGCCGTACGACGAGGCGGGCTGAGCTTTCGAGGCGGATT
>DATBNA010000635.1:0-2009 GCA_036554545.1 Hyphomonadaceae bacterium | reverse complement strand
GATCCGGGCGGCCAGTCGCTCATCGAGCTGCGGCTGGTGCTGAAGCGGGAAGATGTCGCGATGAGCGAAACTTGGCTTTACAGATGGACTCAATAACTCCCCCCTTCAGCAAGCCTGCGCGTTCCGCCTTGCCTACCGCCCCCGCAGAGTTGTTCCCCCAAGTGGATGCGCTGGCCTCCCTGCCTGCGCGCAGCCCTCTGGAGATGCCGACGCAATCGTTCGCCCGGTACGACCGGAGTCGTGGGCATGAGCGCCGCACGCGCCGCTGGAGCTGGCGAGTCGGGCTTGCGCGCCTCGCCGTGTTCGGCGGTGCGATCGGACTCACGGCATATGGCGCCAACGAGATGTACGGCGTGCTTGCGGTCGGGGGGGTGACTACCCTGGAGTGGGTGCTGCTGATCCTCTTCGTGATCAATTTCTCCTGGATCTCTCTGGCGCTGACGAACGCGATTGTCGGCCTGGCGGCAATGGACCGCGGTCGCGGCAAGCCAAAAGCCGCGGAGTTGTCGAGGCGCACGGCAGTGGTGATGCCGACCCACAACGAGGACCCCGCGCGCGTCTTTGGCGCGCTGGCGGCCATCATCGAGGACATCGCGCAAGGCTCCTACGCCGCGCAGGCCCAGAGCTTCGACTGGTTCGTGCTGTCGGACACTACCGACCCGGACACCTGGCTGGCCGAGGAGCGCGTGTTCGTGGACCTGAGGCGCAGGCTCGGCGCCAAGGCCAACATTTACTACCGCCATCGGCCCAAGAACATCGGGCGCAAGTCCGGCAACATCGCCGATTTCATCAGCGGCTGGGGCGGCGCCTACGATCACATGCTCGTCCTCGATGCCGACAGCCTGATGACGGCGGACGCGGTCGCCGCGCTCGCAGTGGCGATGGAGAACGACCCGGACGCCGGCATCATCCAGACGCTGCCGCTGATCATCAACCGCAACACCATGTTCGCGCGGCTGCAGCAGTTCGCCGCGCGCATCTACGGCCCCGTGATCTGCACCGGATTGTCGGTCTGGGCCGACCGCGACGGCAACTACTGGGGCCATAACGCCATCATCCGCGTCCGCGCCTTCGCCCAATCCTGCGGCATGCCGAGCCTTCCCGGCCGTCCGCCGCTCGGCGGCCTGATCATGAGCCATGATTTCGTGGAGGCCGCGCTGATGAAGCGCGCCGGCTGGGACGTCTATATGCTGCCCAACGTCTCCGGAAGCTACGAGGAAAGCCCGCCGACGCTGATCGACCTGGCGATCCGCGACCGGCGCTGGTGCCAGGGCAACCTGCAGCATGTCCGCGTGCTGCTGGCCAAGGGGCTGAAGCTTGCCAGCCGGCAGCATCTCGCCACCGGCATCATGAGCTACCTTGCCTCGCCGATCTGGATGGCACAGCTGCTGGTGGGCATCGTGCTGGTCCTGCAGTCGCACTACGTGCGGCCGGAGTACTTCACCAACGAGTTCCAGCTGCTGCCGGCCTTTCCCGCGACCGACCCTGCACGCGCCTTGCAGCTGTTCGGCGTCACGATGGGCGTGCTGCTGGCACCCAAGCTGTTCGGCCTCGCGCTTGCTCTTGCCGATGCGAAGATTCGGGAGCTGTGCGGCGGCGGAGCCCGCATGATCGTCTCCGCGCTGATCGAGATCGTCTGCTCCGCGCTGCTGGCCCCGATCCTTATGGTGATCCAGACCGGGGCCGTCATCCGCATTCTGATGGGGATCGACAACGGCTGGAACCCGCAGCGACGCGACGACGGTTCGGTCCCGTTCATGACCATCGCGCTCAGCCACCTCTCCCACATGCTGCTGGGGTTCGTCACGCTGGTCGCCGGCCTGCTGATCTCGCCGAGCCTGGTGGCCTGGATGTCGCCGACCATCGCCGGGCTCCTGCTCGCGGCGATTCTCACCTGGGGCACCGGGCAACGGTCGGTCGGCGTTGCCTTGCGGCGCGCAGGGTTGCTGCTGACGCCCGAGGAGGCCACTCCCCCGCCGCTGATTGGACAGGCGGCAAAATGGCGCGAG
>DATBNA010000605.1:0-4477 GCA_036554545.1 Hyphomonadaceae bacterium | reverse complement strand
CGCGCCCGGGATGCCGTCGAGGCTTTGCCGCGTCGACTCCTGGATCAGGCCGGCGATCACGAGGCTGCCGCCCGACGGGATCTCGACAGTCGTTTCAGCGCGACGGACCTTGAGCGACGGAATGGTGATCGTCTGCCCGATGACCGGCTCGCCGGTGTCCGGATCGATGCCGGTGATGCCGCGCGAGGCAAAGCCGCCCTGCTGGCTGAGCTCCGAGACCTCGACCGAAAGCTGCAGCGAGATTCTGCCTTCCGAGAGAACAACGGGCGTGTAGCCGAGGCCAACGCCGAAGGGTTTGAACTCGACCGAGATCGCGCCCTCGTCCTGCGCTACCGGGACAGGGAACTCGCCGCCCACCAGGAACTTCCCGGCTTCACCCGAGATGGCGGTGAGATTCGGCTCAGCCAGCGTGCGGACAACGCCGACCCGCTCGAGCGCATTGAGCGCGGCGCCGACGCTGCTCTGCAACGCACCGGCCGCAGTGTTCACATAGCCGAGGTTGGCCGCGATGCCGCCAAGCGCCGAGCCGTTCACCGGGAAAGCGTTGTTGGTGCCGATCTCGGCAGCGAAGTCGTCGATGGCGATTTCGCCGGACAGGTTGATGCCCATCTGCTTGAGCACCGAGCGCTGCATCTCGACGAAGCGCACCTTGAGCGCGACCTGGTCTTTGCCCTGGATCGCGATCAGGTTGAGAATCGACTTGTCGTCCTTCGCATATGGTTGCGCGAGCTGGACGACCCGATCGGCCGCAACCAGGTTCGGCGCGACGCCGGAAAGAATGATCCGGCCGTTGATGGCCTCGATATCGACCTTGGCGCCGGGAACGTGACGCTTGATGAGGCCGCGCAACTGATCCATGCCGGCGACGCCGTCGGTGACGGAGACTTCCAGCACCTTCAGCTTGCGGCCGGACCGGTCGAGGAAGACGATGTTTGTCTCGCCGGCGGCGGAACCCATCACCGCAACGCGCCGGCGGTCCCGCGCCACAATGTCGGCGATGGCCGGGTTGCCGACGATCACGTCATCGATCTCGGTGTCGAACTCGATCATGTAGGACTTGTTGACGGTCAGCGTGAGCTGCTGCGTCACGTCCGACGCATTGGCGTCCGGCACCGTTATCTGCTGGGCAGGCGCGCCGCCAAGCTGGTCGCTGTTCTGCTGCGCGGATGCGGGCGCGACAGCAAGCGCGACGGCAAGACCGACAAGAACGATGTTACGGTTGGCTGACATAATCTACCTCAACCTGCCGACGCCGAGGAAAGAGTCTCGGTCCCGTAGCGATAAATGCGGATGCCCTCGTAGCCCTGGCTGACGCCGTCGCGATAAACGCGGCCCGTGGGCGTGGCGCCTTGAGGCGCCTGCAGGTCGGCGATGGAGCGCAATGTAAGGGAGAGCTCGCCTGCACGCCTGGCGGCGTTGATCAGCGTGGTGTCGCGCTCACCTAGTTCGAGCGTTGCACGTGAGCCAATGAGGGGCGCGGCCTGCCCTGCCGCCGGAGGCGGTGCATAGACCCCATCGATCGCCAGCACGCGAACGTTGGCGAGAATGAGATCCGAGCGGTAATTCTGGACCGTGTTGGCGCCCTCGGTGGCTTCGACTTCGCGCGTGACGATGATGTCGACGCGGTCATTCGGCTGGATGAAGCCGCCGGCCGCCGTTTCTGGCGCGATCTCAATCGAGATGGCTCGCATGCCGGGCGTCAGCATCGCCGCCATGAAGCCCGAGTCGCCCGGATGCACGAGCTTGGTGGCCGTGACGGGCTCGCCCTCCACAAGGTCGAAACGCGCAACGGCGCCGACCATCTTCTCGAGCCCCTCGGCATTCGCCTTCTGGTCGATGAACGCGCCAGTCGGCGAGCCATCCGGCCAGGCCTGCCATTTGAGATCGTCGGCGACGACGAACTTGCCGACAGGGATCGCAGTCTTCGCGACCAGAATCTGCTTGGCGGGAGCCGCCGGTTTCTTGACTTCAACCGGCGCCACGGCCGCAACGGCGGGGGCGGGCTGCTGCATGGACCTGACAAGGAACACGGCGCCGATCGCCGCTCCGGCCGCGATCACAAGAATGATCAGTCGCACAGGCGACATGAAGGCCCTCCGACGAAGTCCCCAGGGCCGAAACGGGGCCCTATCCTCGCAGTCACACTTCCACGAGCCCTCTAAAGGTTAGTTAAAATGCGGCTCGCGACGGCAGGTCTGGCGTTAACCTGTTCACTGCGGCGAAAAAGTTGGATTGCGGTCAGAGGCCTAGGCCCGAAAGACCCGCCATGAGCACGGGCGATGCAGGCGCCGCAAGGAATCCGCCAGCCGCGATAGCTACCGCGTAGGGCGCGCCCTCTTCCGGCGAGAGCAGTCGCCTGGCCCAATCTTTGGTTGCTGTGAGTCTCATCCGGCGAAAAATAATGAGGGCGCCAGCGAGGACGCCGCCAGCGAGGGCCATGGCCATCACGAACGATCCGGCGCCTGCAAGTCCGGTCCAGAGAGAGGCCGCCGCGATGACCTTCGCATCGCCGCCGCCGAAAACGCCCAGGTAGAAGAGCACCGCGCACACCAGGAGCACGCCAGCGCCGAAGGCGAGATGCCAGCCAATCGCCTCCAATGAAAGGCCCGCGGCGACAGCTGCCGGAATGAAGGCGATCGCAAGGGAGATCGACACCCAGTTGGGGATCGTCATCGTCTTCACATCGTGCCAGGCGGCGTAGAGCAAGAGCAGCGGAAACGCCAGGCAGAAGAGCGACGCGATCATTTTAGCCCCGAGTGGAGATAACCTCGATTTACATGAATTGGTTGAAGGAATTCTTGATGATGCAAGCAGATCGAAAATAAAAAGGAAGCCGCGAGCAGAACTCGCGGCTTCCAATTTTAGACCAATACTAGGTGTATTGGATTACGGCGTGGCGGGCGCCGGGGCCGGAGCGGCCGAGCCCATTTTGCCCGCGACGGTGTTGAACGTCGTGTTGGCGTTCTGACCCAGGGCGGTGACGCCGCCGATAACGGCAACGGCGATCAGAGCGGCGATGAGGCCGTATTCGATCGCGGTCGCGCCGGATTTGTTCTTCAGGAACTTCATGACGTTTTTCATGTGCTTTTCTCCGCTATGCATGGCGTTTAAGTCCCTACCACGCAGTACCATCACCCGTAGCAGGTAGCGTGGGTTGTACCTGACCGGATTTAAGATGAAGTGAAGTCGAGTAAAAATTTGGCGGTATTCGCTTTCATCTGTACTTAACCAAGCGAATTGACGTCCTCTTCAATACTGTAAAGCATAAATAAACAGGCGCTGCTCCGGCTTTCTGGCCTGGCTGCGCCCGCACGAGTCTAAGAAGCAGAAGAGCTCAATTCGGCCGTCAGCTGCGAAGACTTCCGATCTCGCCATGTACTTTAGGCTTTCGTTCAATTTTGCTTCCTATCGTCGGGACAGGGCGTTTGCGCCTTTGGAGACGGCCATGTCGAAACTGTTTGTCGCTGCAATCGGCCTCAGCCTGGCGCTTGCGCCCGCCGCCTTTGCGGATCCGTTCAAGGTCAGCGTCGACCAGACGGTCGCGGTGAAGATCGCCGCCCCGGCGAACAGCGTAGTCATCGGCAACGCGACCGTTGCAGACGTTGCGGTCCACGACGCCAACACGATCCTGATTACCGGCAAGGCTTTTGGCACGACCAACGTGGTCGTCCTCGACCGCGGCGGAAAAGAGATCTGGGCGAACACGCTCAATGTCGGCGGCGATCCCGACACCGAACTTACGATCGTGCGCAGGGGCGGCACCTACACCTACTCATGCGTCGACAAATGCCGCTCCACACCGATGGTCGGCGACCAGCCTGAGCACTTCCAGCAAGTCATGCAGACCGTCACCGGCAAGGCCGATACGGCCAAGGGCAACTAGAGCCCGACGATCTCAAACCTGAAGTGAGCTGATCAGTGCGCGACCGTTCGCGGCGCGTTGGGATCACCTGCGTCGCGTTTCAGCGTGAACATCAGCACGAGTCCGACAGCGAGCAGTAACAGCACTGGCGAAAAGCCGATGCGCTGGTCGCCGGAAGCGCGCGTTGCGAACTCCACCAGCATCGGCCCCATCCATACGGTCGCGGTGCTCGAGATCGCATAGAGACCAAAGAATTCCGACGTGCGTTCCTTCGGCGCCAGCGTCACGAGGAAGTAGCGGCTCGAGGTGATGCATGCGGCTGCGTTCGCCGCGATTACGGCAGCGAGCGCGAGATAGAAGACTTCGGCCAAGGTGTCGAAGAACGGCAGGCCGTGAACGGTGTGACCGGCAGGAACGAGACCGTAGAGAATCGCATCGGGCGTTGCAGACAGCGCGAACACAACACCGACGCACATGATGGAAAGCTCCACCATGATTGCCTTGCGCGCTCCCAATTTCTTGTCCAGCGGGGGACCGATGAGGAATGCGCCGATCGCACCGAATATCGAGGCGTAGATGCCGAAGAGTGCGCTCTCTGCGACACCCCAGCTGAAC
>DATBNA010000368.1:0-9121 GCA_036554545.1 Hyphomonadaceae bacterium | reverse complement strand
TCAGACGAGGTGAGCGTTTTCGGCTATGCTGGTCTACCCGGCGAGCCAGCCTTCGGACCACCCGCGTTCATGCACCGGCCGGCGGCGGAGGCGAGCCCGGAGGCGCCGATTACGCACCACTGGATGGACTCTACACACATTACCTTCGGCGTGCTGACGGCAGGCCTTATCGTCCACGACCTCAAGATCGAGGCGTCGCGCTTCCGCGGCCGTGAACCGGACGAGAACCGCTTCGACATCGAGACCGGCGAACTCGATTCGACAGCAGTCCGTGTTTCATGGAATCCCACCGACAGCTGGGCGTTGCAGGCAAGCTGGGCGGATGTGACCAGCCCCGAACAGCTTGAACCCGATGTCGACGTCACGAAATGGTCGGCCAGCGCGCTCTACACGCGCCAGCTCGCCAATGGCGGCGAGGTCGCCTTCACCGGCGCCTTCGCACGCAAGGACAACAGCGAGGACGTGACGCTCGATGCATGGCTGGGCGAAGCGTCATGGAAACCCGGCGCCGACTGGACGTTTTTTACCCGCGCAGAAGCGATCGAGACGGATGAGCTCGGCCTCATCCATCACGGTCCGATCGAGGATGTCGCAAAGCTGAGCATCGGCCTCGTCCGCGACGTCCGCGTGACGGACAACGTCACGCTCGGCTTCGGCGGACTGGTGTCGCAGAACTGGGTAAGCGACGCTCTCGCCCCGCTCTATGACGGCGACCCCATCGGCGCGATGGCGTTCGTGCGGTTGAAGATCGGCTAGGCCGAAGACACGCCGGGGAGCTAGTGCTGGCTCTCCGGCGTCGTCACCCTGAGGCCGTCGAGATCGTCGCGGATCTTGATCTGGCAGGAGAGGCGCGAGTTCTCTTTCACGTTCTCGGCGAAGTCGAGCATCGACTGCTCCATCGCCGAGGGCTTGCCGACCTTGTCCATGAAAGCGGCGTCGACATAGACGTGGCAGGTGGCGCACGCGCAGGCGCCGCCGCAGTCAGCATCGATGCCCGGGATGTTGTGCTTGATGGCCGTCTCCATGACGGTCATGCCGTTCTTGCCCTCGACCGGGCGCTCCGTTCCGGAAGCGTCGATGTAGGTGATCTTGGGCATGGGCTACGCGCCGCTCCTCGAGACTTCCAATCACTAACCCAGCGCGCGAGCGCCGATGTCCTTCATGGAGATGGATTTATCGGCTAGTTCGCCGGGCGCAACCATCGCCTTTGCCGCAACCAGCTTGCGTCCGACAACGTATTCCGGCGCGGAATTGACCGCGTCCACGGCGATGACCCTGCCTTCCTTGAGGTAAAACACCGCAAAACTGCGCGATGCAGGGTCTCCACGCAGGATTTGCTGGTCTGCGCCGGTCCAGAGACCAGCCGTCTGCAGCTTGAGGTCGAACTGGTCCGACCAGAACCAGGGTACTTCCAGAGCGGGCGCCGGAGCGCCCAGCATGGCGGCGGCGGCGATCTTGCCGCCCTCGATGGCGTTGTGGACCGACTCCAGCCTGCCCTCCCGCCCGTAATGGACCAGCGGCCGCCAGGCGACATCGCCGGCCGCGAAGATATCCGGATGGCTGGTACGGCCTTCTGCATTCACGACAATACCGTTGCCGCAGATGATTCCGGCCTCCAGCGCCAGCTCCAGATTTGGCACGATGCCGACGCCGACCAGGACGAGGTCGCACGGGATGATCTCGCCGCCTGCCAGCCGCACGCCCGAGACATGGCCTGAACCTTCGAAGCCCTCGAGGCGCGCATGGAGCCGGATGTCGGTTCCTGCTGAGCGGTGGACATGCGTGTAGAAAGCGCCGATCTCGGCGCCGGCGACACGCGAGAGAACCTGCGGCATCGCCTCGAGCACGGTCACCTTGAGGCCAAGCTGCGCCCCGACCGCCGCGGCCTCGAGCCCGATATAACCGGCGCCGACAACGACCATGGATGCGCCGGCGACCGCGAGCTTCTTCAGCTGGTCGACATCGGCGAGCGTGCGCAGCTCAAGCACGCCGGAAAGATGCGACCCCGGAACGGCCAGCTTCCGTGGCCGCGCGCCTGTGGCGATGACCAGCTTGTCGAACGACACCGCCGCGCCACGCTGCAGCTCAACGCGCTTGCCCGCGACATCGATGGCCTTCGCCGCATTGCCGGTGACCAGTTCGATGCCGTGCTCGGCATAGTATTCGATCGGCTTGAGGAAGAGGCGCTCGGCTTCCAGCTCGCCCTTGAGATAGGCCTTCGACAGAGGCGGCCGCTGGTAGGGCGGCGCGGGCTCGTCGCCGATCAGCGTGATGGCGCCCTCATAGCCCGCCAGGCGCAGCGAATACGCCACCTGCCCGCCGGCCTGGCCCGCTCCGATGATGGCGATGCGATCCGGCGCGCCGGCCATGAAACCTTCCCGACTTCCCATGGAATCTGGAGCCGCGTCATAGCACGCCGGATGCGGCCCAACAGGCGCCGTTTCACTGGCGAAATGCAGAGAAAATGATCAGTGAACGCGGCTTAACCTGCCGCCCATTGCCACGCCCCACCCGGAGCGGCAAACGAAGCCCCTATGATGCACCCGGTGCTCACACTCGGACTCCCAGACGATGCCGCCACCGCCGCCCTCGGCGCGCGGATCGGCGCTGCTGCGCGTCGCGGCGATGTCGTGGCGCTGATCGGCGACCTTGGCGCCGGCAAGACGACCCTCGCGCGCGGGCTCATCCGCAGCCTCACAGGACCGGAGACAGAGGCGCCAAGCCCGACCTTCACGCTTGTGCAGTCCTATGTCGCGCCTGCGCTCACGATCTGGCATTTCGACCTCTACCGCCTGAAGGACCCAAGCGAGGCCCGGGAACTGGGGCTTGAGGAAGCTGTGGATGGGCTGGCAGTCATCGAATGGCCGGAAAGGCTGGGCAGCGATCTGCCGCACGCACGGCTGGAAGTTCGGCTATCCTTTGCCGGCGAAGGACGAATCGCCCGGCTTGTAGATTTTGATGACTGGAGCATGCGCATCGATGGCGACTGGCGCCAAATCAGTGGGTAGGAGTCTGCGCGAAAGCGAGATCGTGGAGTTTCTCGCCCGCGCCGGATGGGGCGAGGCGTCGCGTACGCCGTTGACGGCCGACGCTTCGACGCGCCGCTATGAGCGCCTGCGCCGCAAGACGCAGACCGCCATGCTCATGGACGCGCCGCCGCTTGAAAGCCTGCCCTGCCCGCCGGGCGCCGACGATGAGACGCGCATCAAAATGGGATGGAACGCCGTCTCGCGCCTCGCCGCCTCGCGTGTCGAGGCATTCGCCGCCGTCGCCGAACATCTCGGGCAGCTCGGCCTCTCGGCGCCGGCCATTCTCGACCAGGACATTCCGCGCGGCCTCGCCCTGCTGGAAGACCTCGGCGATGATCTCTTCGCCCGCGTAATCGAGCGGGGCGGCGACGAGATCGATCTCTACACCGCTGCCGGCGAAGTGCTCGCCGCCGTGCACCGCGCGCCTGTCCCATTCATGCTGCCCTATCGCGGCGGCGAATGGCCGGTGCTGACCTACGATCACCTTGCCCTCTCCGCCAATGTCGATCTCTTCGTCGAATGGTTGCCCAGGCGTGACCTTGAAGTGCGCATCAACGAACAGACGCGCCTGCGCTGGGAGCGGGTGCGCGAGAACCTCATCGCCAAAGCGGAAGACTTTCCCCGCGCTCTCATCATGCGCGACACGCACGCCGAGAACCTGCTCTGGCTGCCCCAGCGCGAAGGCCTCCACCGCGTCGGTCTGCTTGATTTCCAGGACGCCGTCCTCGGCTGGGGCGAGTGGGACATGTCGATGCTGCTGCACGACGCCCGCCGCGATGTCAGCCCCGCCGCCCGCGAAGCCGCCGTCCGCTCCTATCTCGACGGTACAGGCGGCTCCAGGGCGGACTTCGACGAGCGCCTCGCCGTGCTCGGCGCCATGAACATGATGCGGATCATGGGCATCTTCGCGCGCCTTGTCGTCCGGGACAACAAGCCGCGCTACGACCAGTTCCAGCCGCGCCTGCGCCGCCTGCTCAACGAGACGCTGGCCCACCCCGCAATGTCCGAAGCCCGCCACTTCGTTAGCGCCGTCGCGCCCCATCTCCTGGCCGCTGCATGACGAAGATCACCACCGCAATGCTCCTCGCCGCCGGTCTCGGCACGCGAATGAAGCCGCTCACTGATACAAAGCCGAAGCCGCTCATCGAAGTCGGCGGCCGCACGCTGGTCGACCGCGTTCTCGACAAGCTGGTGACCCAGGGCGTCACGCGCGCAGTGGTCAATGTCCACCACTTTGCCGACCAGATGACAGCACATCTTGCGAAGCGGAAGGACATCGAAATCGTCATCTCCGACGAACGCGCGCTTCTGCTGGAAACCGGCGGCGGTGTCATCAAGGCCCTGCCGCTGCTGGGCGACGACCCGTTCTTCGTCGTCAACACCGACGTCACCTGGGCGACTGCCGGCGACACGACGTTCCGGCGCATGGCCGACGCCTACAATCCCGAGACCATGGACGCGCTGCTGCTGTTGGCCGACATGGGAGCAACGCTCGGCTTCCGCGGCGCCGGTGATTTCTATCTGGCGCATGACGGCCAGCTGATCCGCCGCGGCGACAAGCCCACCGCGCCTTACGTCTTCGCCGGCACTCATATCACGCACGGCGATCTGCTGCGCAGCTACAAGCCCGAGCCCTTCTCCGCCAATGTCTACTGGAATGCGATGGGCCGCGCCGGCCGCCTCTATGGCACGGTGATGACGCCGTTCTGGATGCATGTCGGCGACCCTGCCGGGCGCGATGAAGCCGAGGCGCGGCTCAGGACAATGGGGCCGGGAAGCTGAACACGAAGAAGACCGTCGGGTCCGGGATATTCGCGGGTGATGGCCCGCGCATCTTCTCGCTGCCGCCTTCCGCCGCCTTCCTCGACGAACTTGCCCGCGGACTGGTCGAGGCGACGGGCGCGAAAGAGAACCCCGAAGCCCTCGCCGACGCTCTCATCTTTACGCCCAACCAGCGCGCCGCCCGCGAGCTCGCGCTTGCGCTCTATCGCGCGATGGATGGCACGCTGCTCACGCCGGAGATCCGACCGCTCGGCGATCTTGAGGAAGAAGACGGCCTTTCCGCCTTCGGACCCGATGCGCTCGACCTGCCGCCAGCAATGTCGCCTGCCACACGTCGCGGGGCGCTCGCCCGCCTGATCCAGCGCTGGCTCGAGGGCGTCGGCGAAGTGGATCCACCAGCTTCTTCCCTGCTCGCCGCCGCCGACGAACTGGCCGACCTGATCGACCAGGCGTGGCTGGTCGGAGGCGTCGACTGGACGAAGCTCGACGGCCTCAGAAACGAACTTGCCCCGCAGCTTGCCGAGCACTGGCAGTCCGCCGCCAGCTTCCTCGACATCGTCATGAAGGCCTGGCCGCAGCACCTGAAGGAACAGGAAGTCACCGACGCGCAGGCGCGCCGCCTCGCCGCGGCTGAGGCCCTCGCCACGCGCTGGGCCAAGGCGCCGCCACAGCATCCCGTCGTTATCGCCGGCTCTACCGGTACTGGCGCCGCAACGCGCCGCCTTATGGAAGCGACGCTCGCGCTTCCCCGTGGTGTTGTAGTCCTGCCGGGACTGGACGCGGACCTCACGCCGAAAGGATGGAAGGCCGTCGCCGATGCGCCGAGCCATCCGCAGCACGCGCTCGGCGAAACGCTGAAATGGCTGCGGCTCACGGTGAAGGATGTACGGCCTTGGCCGGATAGCGCCGAGACGCCGGTCGAAATCTCGCGCCGACGCCTTATCAATGAAGCGCTTGCTCCCGCCGTCGAAACGCGCGACTGGACCGAACGCCTTTCGACGCTTGCTGCTCCAAAATCGGCCCATGACCTTGTAACCGAAGCGCTCAACGGCCTCTACCTGATCGAGGCGGAGGATGAAAGCGAGGAAGCGCTCGTCGCTGCTCTCCTCCTTCGCGAAACGCTGGAGACGCCCGACCGCACCGTCGCCCTTGTCACGCCTGAAGCCCAGCTCGCCCGCCGCGTCTCCGCCATCCTCGAGCGCTGGAGCCTCGCCATCGCGCCATCGTCCGGCGCCCCGCTCCAGCGTACCGCTGCAGGCAGCTTCCTGCTGCTGCTGACGCGCTGGGTCCGCGACCCGGGCGATCCTGTCCGCCTGCTTGCCGTGCTCAAGCACGAGTTCGCCCGCATCGGCCGCTCGCCCGACAACCTGCATCGCCTTGTCAGCATCATGGAGCGCGAAGCGCTGCGCGGCCCGCGTCGCCATTCGACGCTCGAAGACCTCGCCGAACGGCTTGAGCATCCGCGCGACGAAGACACACGTCCGCAGCCAGAAGCCGCAAGACTCGTCCGCGACATCGACGCCCTGCACCATCCCGCGCGCGCTGCCTTCTTCGACGACCGCATTGACGGCGCAGCGGCCGCCGAGGCCATCGGACGCCTCGCCGAAGCCGTCGCCGGCGGAACACAGGTCTGGGCCGGCAAGCCCGGCGCCATGGCCGCCAAGTTCATCGCGCAGCTGGCCGAACTTTCCGACTCCATGGGCCTCATCGCCGCGCACGAGTTCGCTGACTTTGCCGAAGCGCTGATGCAGCGCATGATCGCCGCGCCCGACATCGACGAGCATCCGCGCATTGCCATCTGGGGACCGCTGGAAGCGCGCCTGCAGCGGCGCGATCGCATCATTCTCGCCAGCCTCAATGAAGGCGCCTGGCCGAAACCGGCGGCCGCCGACGCCTTCCTCAACCGCTCGCTGCGCAGGAAGCTCAACCTGCCGGACCCCGACGAGCGCATCGGCCTTTCCGCGCATGACTTTGCGCAGATGGCCAATGCGCCAGAAGTCATCCTGCTTCGCGCCAAGCGGGTAGACGACAAGCCCGCCGTCGCCTCGCGCTGGCTCTGGCGTTTGCGCACGCTCGCCGCTGGCGGACTTGGCGGACGCGAAGCGGCGGAAGCTGCGCTGAAGCCAAAGGAAGGCGGTGATCCTCTGGCTTGGGCGCACGCCATCCGTCACGTCGCTGACGTGAAACCGGCAAAGGCTCCGAAACCGGCGCCGCCCGTAAGCAAGCGCCGCCTCGACAAATTCTCGCCCAGCCGCGTCGTCGCGCTAATCCGTGACCCTTACGCCGACTATGCCCGCCGGATCCTCCGGCTCGATCCGCTCCGCCGCGCCGGCGAGGATATCGACGCCCGTGAGCGCGGCACGGCTGTCCACCTGGCGGTCGAGACGTTCGAAAGGCCGGAGAACGAGCGCGCCATCGACGACCTCATCACCGGCAGCCTCAAGGAGGCCGGTGCGTCGCCAGAATTGATCGAACTCGAAAAACCGATGTGGCTGCGCGCCGGCCAGGCCTATGCCCGCTGGTCCGCGCAGCGGGCCCACCATCGCGTCGATTTCGTCACAGAACAGAAGGCCGGCATCACCTTCCAGTCTTCGCTCGGACCGGTGACCCTGGAAGCGACTGCTGACCGCGTTGAAAAACTCGCTGACGGCACGCTCGCCATCGTCGACTTCAAGACCGGACAGCCCAAGACCGCGCCGCAGGTCGAAAGCGGTCTCGAACCCCAGCTCGCTCTCGAAGCCGCCATCGCGGCCCAGGCGCCGTTCGGCCACATCGGTCCTGCACCGACGTCCGAGCTGATCTACTTCCGGATGTCGCTCAGCGCCGAGACGCTGAAGGAGAAGAATGGCCAGCCGCTGGAATTCGAGAAGAGCACGACCATGCAGGTGGCCGAAGCGGCGCTCGAAGGCCTGAAACAGCTCATCGAGCAGTACGCCGAGCCCGCCCAACCCTACTATTCCAAGCCGCGGGTCGAATTCGCCTGGTCTGTCTCCGACTATGACAACCTTGCCCGCCGCGCCGAATGGACAACGGACGAAGGGGGCGAAGAATGACGCCTCCTGCCTCCAAGGTCTGGAAGGAATACGAGGACGCAACGAGGGGACAAGCCGACGCTGCGCAACCCGACGTATCGGCATGGGTCGAGGCCAATGCCGGCTCCGGAAAGACAAAAGTCCTGATCGACCGCGTCGCCCGCCTGCTGCTGAAGCGCGCCGAGCCCGACTCCATCCTTTGCGTCACCTACACCAAGGCCGCCGCCAGCGAGGTGCAATCCCGGCTGTTCGCGCGCCTCGGCGACTGGTGCGTGATGGAAGAGGAAAAGCTGAAATCCGAGCTGGCGAAGCTCGAAGGACGCGCTGTCGGCGACTACACGCACGAGGATATCGGTCTCGCGCGGCAGCTCTTCGCAAAGGCGCTTGAGACGCCTGGCGGGCTGCGTATCGAAACCATTCACGCCTTCTCTGGCCGCGTGCTCCGCCGTTTTCCGCTTGAGGCAGGCGTCGCGCCGGGCTTTGCCGAACTCGACGATAATGACGCCGCCGACCTGTGGGACGCCGCCTTCAGGGCGATGGGGCGCCGGGTGGTACGCGGCGACAAGGTGTTGATGGAGGCGGCCCGCTTTGCGGCAGAAGCTGGTGGCGGCAAAGGCTTCGAGGCCGTTCGCGCGCTCCTGCCCCGGCGAGCAGCCATCCAGCGCTATATCGCTGCTGCCGGCGGCATCGACGCCGCTGTCGAGAAGCTGCGTATGCAGCTCAAGGCGCCTTCGCTGGCCGCCGAGGCCATTCTCCAACAGGCTATGGGCGCCGGCCTTCCGCGCGCCGGTCTCAAGCAGGCGCAAGCCGCCTTCGCTTCGGGCGGCAAGCGCGATCAGGATCAGGCGCAGCTTCTCGAAACTGTTCTCTCCGACGAGAGTACGGAAACACGCTTCGCCGCACTGCGCCGCGTCGTCTTCAAGTCGGATGGCGGTCTCAAGGCGCGCACCACGGTTTTTTCGAAGAGCCTCGCTACGGAACACCCGATCATTGTCGATCTCTTCGACGTCGACACGCCGCAAGGCTCGGAGACACAGCGCATCCTTGCAACCAGCGCCGCCATCAATGCGCGACGGCTCTTCGATCGGTCGGCTGCGCTGCTCCGGCTCGCCGATGTCCTGTTTGAGGATTTCGCCCGCCGCAAGCGCGCCCGCGCCGGCCTCGATTTCGACGACCTGATCGAGGCGACAGCGCAGCTGCTCACCCGCCAGCACGCCGCCGAGTGGGTGCTGTGGAAGCTCGATGGCGGCATCTCGCACATCCTGCTCGACGAGGCGC
>DATBNA010000358.1:0-3934 GCA_036554545.1 Hyphomonadaceae bacterium | reverse complement strand
GTCGGAATGGAACCCGCCCAGCCAGACGAGCCCCGCCCTGTCGCTCCGGCCTTTTGTGCGGCGATACGCGATGGACACGCCGTCCTGCTCGAAGCGCCCCAGTTCAAACGTCGAGGTATCAAAGGTTGACATGGCGCTAACCATTGTCCGGTTTCCGTCGGACTGAAAAGCGACTATCGGTCAAATCGGCGTCCGCAACAGGAGTTCAGCCACCCTTGCCTCTGACGGGCGCTACGATCCTGCAAGTGATCCCGAATCTCGAAGCGGGCGGCGCCGAGCGGACGACCATCGAGGTCGCCGAGGCGCTGACGGCAGCGAACGCGAAGGCGCTCGTGGTGAGCAGCGGCGGCCGCATGGGCGACGAGCTGCTGAAGGCCGGCGGCGAGCTGATCTGGTCGGACGCTTTTGCATCGAAGAACCCCATCAGCATCTTCGCCAACTCGCGCACGCTTGCCCGGATCATCATCGAGCGGAAGGTCGACCTCATTCACGCCCGCTCGCGTGCGCCGGCATGGAGCGCGCTGTGGGCCGCGCGGCGAACAAGGATCCCGTTCGTCACAACCTATCACGGCGTCTACAACGCGAAGGGCGCTCCCAAGCGGCTCTACAATTCGGTGATGGCGCGCGGCGACGTGGTGATCGCCAATTCGCAGTACACGGCCGACCACGTCCGCAAGGAACATCCGTTCGCAACGGACCGCATCGTCACCATTCCGCGCGGAGTAGACATCGCCCGGTTCGATGCGGAGAAGGTCGACGCCTTCCGCCGACAGGTCCTGCGCCGGGCCTGGAAGGTGCCGGAGGGAGACACCGCTGCCCTTATCGTGCTTCCGGCCCGGATGACGGGCTGGAAAGGCCATCGCGAAGCAGTCGCAGCAGCGGCGCTTATGGCCCGAAAACGCGAGCTTTCGTGGCGCATGGTCTTTGCCGGGGACGCGCAGGGCCGGACGGGCTATGTCGAGGAAATCAAGCAGCTCATATCGACCCACGGCCTTGACGGCAGGGTCTCTCTGGTAGGGCATTGCGAGGACATGCCGGCAGCCTTCGCCCTTGCGGATATCGTGATTGCTCCCTCGAACGAGCCGGAGGCCTTCGGACGCGTCGCGGCCGAGGCCGGCGCCATGGGCGTGCCTGTCGTGGTCTCCATGATCGGGGCCCAGCGGGAAATCATCGAGGAAGGCAGGACCGGTTACAGCGTGCCCCCCTTCGACCCCCCCGCCCTTGCCGAGGCCATGGCCCGGCTTATCTCCGCCGGCCCGGAGGGACGTCGAATCATGGGTCAGGCCGCCGCTGCCCGTATCCGGGAAAAATTCACCACAGCCGCCCTTCAGCAGGCGACCCTCGCCGTCTATGACAGGCTTCTTGGTCGGCCTGCATGAGTGATCTCAGTACCTTCACCCCGCCCCGGAATCCGGGCGACACGCTGAAACGCGTGCTGGTCATCAAGCTTGGCGCGCTCGGCGATTTCATCCAGGCGCTGGGCGCCATGCGCGTCGTCCGCGCCACCCACCCGTCTGCCCGCATCACCCTGTTGACCACTGAGCCGTTCGAAGCCTTCGCCAAGGCCTGTCCCTATTTCGACATCGTCGAAGGCGACGGCCGCCCGCGCGACATCAAGGGCCGCGCCGACCTGATCCGCCGCCTGCGCGCCGCCAACTACGACATGGTCTACGACTTTCAGAACAACGACCGGACCGCGCAATACTTCGCCGGCCTCACCGGCAAGAAGCCGCTCTGGTCCGGCGCCGCGCAGGGCGCCTCGCACCAGCATCGCAATCCCAACCGCGCGATGATGCACAATTTCGACCGGCTGACGGAGCAGCTGCTCCACGCCGGACTCACGCCCGGCCCGCCCGGCAACCCCACAGGGTGGATCGTCGGCCAGGAGCTGACGCCCAGCCTCGAATGGATCCGGCCTGCCTTCCGCGACCCGCCGCGCTTCAAGCCGGAATTCTTCAATCTGTACGGCCCCTACATGCTGCTGATCCCGGGCTCGTCAGCCGAGCACCCGGAAAAGCGCTGGCCGGTTGATCGCTTCGCCGCGATCGCCTCCTGGGTCGCCAGTGTCGGCATCACGCCGGTCTTCCTCGGCTCCAAGGCCGAATGCGACATAGGCAACCAGATCATGAAGCTGGAGCCCAAGGCGCGCAGCATCATCGGCCGCACCGACCTTTTCCAGCTTGCCACCCTCTCCGAGCGCGCCGTCCTCGCCGTAGGCGGTGATACCGGTCCGATGCATCTTGCGGCCGCCGCCCGCGCCCCGGGGGTCTGCCTGTTCGCCCAGGAATGGACGCCGGAGATGGCGCACGACCTTCAGACGGTCTGGAATCCCCAGACAAGGCTCGGCCGGGCGGCCCCGCGCGGCGGGCCCATCGTCGTGCTCCACGCCGCCTCGCTCGAGGCCATCGGCGTCGACGACGTCAAATATGCCGCCCTCGGCATGAACGTCCTGCCGCCGAACATCAGCCGGCCCGTTCCCAAGCCCGATCCTGAGCCGGAAGGCGTGGAATCGGCCGCCCCCCCGGCCGACACCCCCGGCGCCGAACTGGCGCAAGGGCCCGATTCTTGAACATTTCCGCTAGCGCAGGCATATACGCGTTCCTAAGCCACCCATGGAGAAGGTCACATAGCTCAGCGTCCCCAAGCCGCCCCGTCGCCCAAGAAAGAAGGTCCGAGGGTCAACGAAGATATCCGCTCGCCGCGCGTTCTTCTTATCGATGAGAAAGGCGAGAAACAGGGCGAGATGCCCATCGACGCTGCGCTGGACGCCGCCCGTGAAGCGGGCCTCGACCTCGTCGAAGTCGCTCCCGACAACGTTCCGCCGGTTGTTAAGATCACCGACTACGGCAAGCAGCGCTTCGCCGAGCAGAAGAAGAAGGCCGAGGCGCGGAAGAAGCAGAAGTCCGCCGATCTGAAAGAGATCAAGCTCCGCCCGAACATCGACAAGCACGATTACGAGGTAAAGGCGAAGGCGATCCGCCGCTTCTTCGAGGAAGGCGACAAGGTGAAGATCACCATGCGCTTCCGCGGCCGCGAGATGGCCCACCAGCACCTCGGCATGGAGCTGCTGGCCAGGGTGCGCCAGGAATTCTCCGACGCCGCCAAGGTCGAATCCGAGCCGCGGCTCGAAGGCCGCCAGATGGTCATGGTGCTGTCGCCTCGTTAGCGCGGAGCGGATCGCTCCATCCTGCTGGCCCCGACGCAGCGATTGTCTCTTGGGGAGGACAGTGAAGCGGGCAGTTCTGGCGATCCTGCTGTTTGCGACAACCGGCCTGCCCTTGCAGGCCGCGTCCGCGCAGCTTGCAGCCAGGCAGCTGTCCGACAAATCAAGCGCGGAAGACTTCCTGCAGCGCGTCCGGGAGGATCTCGCCGGCTTCATCATGGTCCTGCCGGAGGCGACAGCCGCCGAAGGCGAGTGGAAATTCGCCGTATCCATCACGCGGCAGGAAAAGGTGGTCTTCGAGCGGAGCTTTACCATGGCCGCCGTGAAGACGGCATGGTCCATTCCTGGCGCCGAACAGGCGGGCGCGCAGTCCTACCGGTTCGATATCCCGCCGACCGTCCCCGACATCATCGATGAGACCGACACCGCGATCAAAACCGCGACTGAAAAATATGGAGCGGGAACAGGATCGCTGGACCTCAGGATCCTGCCGCCTGAAGGCTTCCTGTCCGCGACGCACCAGTCTGTCTGCAGCTCCGACAAGCCGCTCTATTTCGATCTGTTCTTTGAATCGCCTGCTTCGGGCCGCTTCACCCGCGTCGAGTTCACCGAAGAGCTGCGCAACTTCCTTGGGATGACGTTCAAGTCGTCCTGCTATGGCGCACCGGAGAGCAGGCCGCGCGGCCCGGTCTAGATCGCCCAAAAATGCTCCGGGTTACAGCGTGTTCATGCTGCGATCAGCTTGTCGCAGATGGGACACGGCCTACTCTC
>DATBNA010000352.1:0-8339 GCA_036554545.1 Hyphomonadaceae bacterium | reverse complement strand
AACACACTCTCGGGCCTGTTGATCTTCTCGACCGAGGCGACACGGGTCATCGTCAACCTCGATTTCCAGCTGAAGATGGTTTGCATACTTTTCGGCGGGATCGCCGTCTGGATGATGCTGCGCACAGTCCGCAAGGCCGATCCGGAAGTCACGCTTGAGTTCCCGCTGGCCGTCAAGCTCCTCGCCCTGCTCGCCTCTCTCGCCTGGTTGCTGGCGATCATCTTCGGCCGGCAGATCGCCTACACCATCAAGCCCCCATTCTAGGCGCCCAGCATGGATCCCTTTCTCGACTGGATACGCGCGACGCCGATCGGGGAAGCGATGCGGGAGACTCCCGGTCTCTTTCCGGCGACCGAGATGGCCCACTTTATCGGCCTCTCCCTGCTGCTCGGCGTCATGACGGTGGTCGACCTTCGCGTCCTCGGCGTCTTCAGGCAGACATCCTATGCCTCGGTGCTGAAGCTGCTGCCGCTTGCCGTGCTTGGTTTCACCATCAATCTTGTCTCCGGCGCGTTCTTCATCGCGGCCAACCCGTACCTCTATTCGAGCAATCCGGCCTTTTACGTGAAACTCGCCGTCATCCTGCTCGGCGGCCTCAATGCCATCTGGTTCACGCTGGCCGAGCACAGGCAGATCGCCGGGCTCCCGTCCGATGCTGCAGCGCCGCTGCCTGCCCGGATCATGGCCGGCGCCTCGCTTGGCATGTGGGTGCTGGCGATCCTGCTCGGTCGCCTCCTGCCGACATTCGCCTATACTGGAGGCGTATGAGTTTTTCTTTCGATCGATTGGGGAGACCAAACCATGAAACGCAGAACAGCCCTTGCCTGCCTTGCCATGCTGGCCGCCACGTTGCTTGCGCCGGTTGTTGCACAGCAGCCTGCGTCCACCGGCCCGATGGTCCGCACCGGAGCAACCACGAAACTCTCCGAACATGCCTACGCCATTCCTGACAACAGCGTCCCCGGCGTACCGAATGTTGGCTTCGTCGTGGGCGCCAACGCCATCCTCGTCATCGACACCGGCATGGGCGCGCCCAACGGCCAGACCGTTGTCGCCGAAGCGCAGAAACTGGGCGCCGGCAAGAAGCTCTATCTCGTGACAACGCATGTACACCCCGAACATGATCTCGGCGCACAGGCTTTCCCGGCTGGGACGACCTTGATCCGCTCCAGCGCCCAGGTGCGCGAGATCGCCGAAGAGGGCATGCGCACAGCCGACATCTTCCGCAGCCGCTCCGACACCAACAAACGTCTCCTCGAGGGCGCAGAGTTCCGCAAGGCGGACGTGATCTTCGACGGCAAATACGACCTCGATCTCGGCGGCGTCACTGTCCAGATCATGTCGCTCGGGCCCGCCCACACGCAGGGCGACACCGGCGTGTTCGTGAACGGCGATCGCGTCCTTTATTCCGGCGATGTCGCGATGAAGGCCCTGCCCGCCTTCGCCAGCTCCAAGGCCAGCGCGAAGCAATGGCAAGCCAGCCTCGACAAGCTCGATGCACTGAAGCCGGCCATCGTCGTGCCGAGCCACGGCCCCATCGGCGATGCATCCTACATGGCCAACTACCGCACCTACATCACGCGCGTTCAGACGCGTGCAACTGCGCTGAAGAAGGAAGGCAAGACGGTCGACCAGGCCATTGAGATCATCACCGCGGAACTGAAGACCGATTACCCGGACACCGCCCGCGCCGCCGGCGCCATCCGCGCGGCCTATGCCGAAGCCAGCTGAAGAGACAAGCACGACCTCTCTCGGGAACCTTGGGCGCGCTTTCGGGCGCGCCGTTTGTTTTTTGGCGCTAGTGGCGCTCGCTTCTTGCCCGCGCCTCGGGCGTCAGATGCGCATATATCCAGTCCATCGCCTCGCGCCGGGCATCCGCAGAGGGAAAGGCGCGCGCTGGAACAACCAGCGCCGAACCGGCGATGACCATGTAAACGCCGCCGTCCTTCTCGAAGGCGGAGTGGAATGCGCGCCAGCGCAAAAGAGATTCGCCATCGCGGCTGACCTGTCGGACGCCTTCTTCGAGAAACTCGACGACAGCCTCCATCCCCTCCTTCTCCTGCAGGCTTGGGACCCGCTTCGTGCTGAGGCGGTGCGCAAGGGCGGACAGCAGGTATCCAATCCAGACGCTGACGCCGACGATCAGGATTGCGAGCAGGATGGAAAAGCCGGCAGCGGTAACGAGATAGGCGCCGGCGAGCGCAGCCACCGATGGAGGAAGGGCCAGTGCAATCCAGCTCAGAAGTCCGGCGCCGCCTGGATAGATCACATCGCGCAGCGCAATGCCCGCGGCAGCATCTTCGGCAATCCGGTAGTCGTAGCTGAATTTCAGCCCCAACCCAGGCCCCCGGACTACTCCAGCTTCCGCTCGATCAGTTCGACCTGGAAGCACTCGATCTGGTCGCCTTCGCGGATGTCCTGGTAGTTGGCGAAAGCCATGCCGCATTCCATGCCCTGCTTCACTTCGGCGACTTCGTCCTTGAAGCGCTTCAGGATGGAGAGCGTGCCTTCGTGGATCACCACGTTGTCGCGCAGCAGGCGAACGCCCGAACCACGGCGCACGATGCCTTCCGTGACGCGGCAGCCGGCGACCTTGCCGACCTTCGAGATGTTGAAGATCTGCAGGATCTCGGCGTAGCCGAGGAATGTCTCGCGGCGCTCCGGCGCGAGCATGCCGGACAGCGTGCCTTTCACGTCGTCGATCAGGTTATAGATGATCGAGTAGTAGCGGATCTCGACGCCTTCCCGCTCGGCAAGGTCACGCGCCTGTTTCGAGGCGCGGACATTGAACGCGATGATCGGAGCATTGGCCGAGACGGCGAGCTGCACATCGCTTTCCGAGATGCCGCCCACCGCGCCGAGAACCACGCGCGCGCGGACCTCGTCGGTCGAGAGCTTTTCGAGCGCCTGCGTGATCGCCTCCACGGAGCCCTGCACGTCGCCCTTGAGGACGAAGGCGGCCTCCTTGGTCTGGCCAGTCGCCGTTCCGCCTTCCTTGAGGCGGGCCAGCATCTGGTCCAGCGACGTGCGCATGCCAGCGCCCGTCTTGTTCCTCTTGGTGCGGTTCCGGTAGTCGGTGATCTCTCGGGCGCGCGCTTCCGACTCGACCACCACGAAAGGATCGCCCGGATCGGGGGCGCCATCGAGGCCGAGGATCTCGACCGGCGTCGAGGGGGTCGCATTCTCCAGGCTCTGGCCGCGCTCGTTATTGAGCGCCTTTACCCTGCCCCACTGACCGCCGGCGACGACGATATCGCCGCGCTTCAGCGTACCGCGCTTCACCAGCACGGTCGCCACAGGGCCGCGGCCCTTGTCGAGCTTGCTCTCGATGACGACGCCATCGGCGTCGCGATCGGGGTTGGCCTTGAGTTCGAGAATCTCGGCCAGCGCCGTGATCGTGTCGGTAAGTTCCGTAAGGCCGGTCTTCTTCAGCGCCGAGACCTTCACGGCCGGCGTCTGGCCGCCCATCGCCTCGACCTGCACGTCGTATTGCAGGAGCTGCGTGAGAACCTTGTCCGGGTTGGCGTCGTGCTTGTCGATCTTGTTGACCGCGACGATGATCGGCGCGTTCGCCGCCTTGGCATGCTGGATCGCCTCGATCGTCTGCGGCATCACGCCGTCGTCCGCCGCCACCACGAGGATGACGATGTCCGTCGCGCTGGCGCCGCGGGCGCGCATCGACGAGAACGCTGCGTGGCCAGGCGTGTCAAGGAAGGTGATCTTCTCGCCCGACTTCAGCTGCACCTGGTAGGCGCCGATGTGCTGGGTGATGCCGCCGGCCTCGCCCGACACGACATCGGTCTGGCGCAGCGCATCGAGCAGCGAGGTCTTGCCGTGATCGACGTGGCCCATGACCGTGACCACAGGCGGCCGCGGCTGCAGGTTGGTGTCTTCGTCGGTCGCGCCTTCGAGGCCGATCTCGACGTCGCTTTCGGCGACGCGTTTCACAGTGTGGCCGAATTCCTCGACGATCAGCTGCGCCGTGTCGGCGTCGAGCACGTCGGTCGAGCGGACGAGTTCGCCCTGCTGCATCATGAACTTCACGACATCCGCCTGGCGCTCGCTCATACGGTTGGCCAGGTCGGCGACGGTGATCGATTCCGGCAGGACGACTTCGCGCATGACTTTCTCGGACGCGCCGCCGGCCATCTTCATGCGCCGCTCGCGCTCGCGTTCGCGCGCGCGCTTCACGGCGGCATAGGAACGCTGACGGTCTTCTTCATCACCGAGGGCCGCGGAAATGGTCAGGCGGCCCTGACGGCGCTTGGGCTCGTCCTTGGGACGATGCGCCTTCTCGCCGGCCGGTTCATTATCGCCTCCGCCTGTCTTGGCGCGCTTGACGCGACCGCCAAGCTCGGAGAGCGGCGTCAATTCATCCGGATCCAGGGGCGCGAGCGGGCGCGGGCCGCCGGGACGGCCGGGACCCCCGCCAGGACGCGCGCCGCGATCCCCGCTAAACCCACCGGGACGAGCGCCGCGATCCCCACCGGGACGCGCACTACGATCCCCACCAGGACCACCAGGACGAGGACCACGATCCCCACCGAACCCGGGACGCGGACGATCACCATCAGGACGCACGCGCACGGCCCCGCCGGGACCACGCGGCGGCGCGCCGGAAGTCCGAGGCGGCCCATCCCCGCGACCGCGCGGCGGCGCGCCACGTCCGCTCTCACGACGAAAACCACGCTCAGCCCGCCCGCCCTCTTCCTCATCCTCCGGCGCCGCAGCCTCCCCACGCGGGCCAGCCTCCGCACGGCGCTTTTCTTCTTCAGCAATCCGGCGGGCTTCGTCCTGTCGGCGGCGGTTGGCTTCTTCTATCGCTTCGGCTTCGGCGCGACGGCGCTCCTGATCCGCTCGCGCCGCGCTGATCGCGGCCTGACGCGCCTTCAGCTCGGCTTCCGAAAGCGAGGACTTCTGCACCGCTTCCTGGGCGGCTGTCGGCGCAGCGGGTGCAGCGGCCTTCGGCGGCTCAGGGCGCACGACCTTGGGCTGTGCGCCAGGCGTCACAACCACCTTCTTCTTCTTGACCTCGACCGCGACCTGCTTGGAGCGGCCGTGCGAGAAGCTTTGCTTCACGGTGCCTGTATCCGACCGCTTGAGAGTCAGCGGGCGGCGTCCAGTGTTGTCCGTGTCCTTCGTATCGCTCATTCACTCACTTCGGTTGCAGTCATTTCAGTTCAAACCAGTGGGTCCGGAGGATCGCCCCCGGAAGCACGGGCCCGCGTGTCTACAATTTTTTCGCCCGGCGCCGCAGCCGGCCAGAAAACAGGCCGGAACCCGGAGAGCCTTGCCAGCTCCCCCATCCAGCTGTTCGCGAAACGGCCTTGTTTGAGGCATGCATGTATCACACGCCCGCGCCCCAAGGCCATGCCCAATTCGTCGGCCGAAAAACAGCCTATGACAGGCGGAAGTTCTGGGTTTTCGGGCCGTTCACCTTGTCCCGAATGGACCCCGCGCAGCAGGCCGACCACCTTGTCCCGCCCGTCTGCAGCGCCGTCCGAGGCCTCGATCAGGCAGGCCGGCTTTTCCTCGCGGATCGCCTCTCGCACCTGTTCGAACCCCAATATGAGTTCGCCGGCGCGTTTTGCGAGGCCGAGCTGGTCGAGAACGCGCCGCGAAAGCAGTTGCTCGACCTGTGCTGACAGACCGGAAGACGTCTTCGCCTGTGAACGAAAAGCGCGCGCGAAAGCGCCTTTCTTTGCCGCAAGCTCCAGCGCCTCGCGGGACGAGGTCACCCAGGCCCCCCGGCCCGGCAGGCGACCCGCCAGATCGGGCGTCACCACACCGTCAGGCGACAGCACGAAGCGAATCATCTCGTGCTGCGGCCGGCTCTCCATCGTTGCGATGCAGCGCCGTTGAGGATCAGCCGAAGTCGCAGCCCCGACGCGGGTCGGGCCCGTGTCGGTTTCGGCGACCTGGTCAATGCCGGTCAGCGCATCATCACTGTTCGCTGTTGGCGGCATTCGCGCCCTTCAGGTTGAACAGTTCGTCGCCACGGCTGCGAGCGGTTTCAGCAGGCGCCTGTTCCGAAGCCTCGAGTTCCGCCTCCTCTGCATCCAGCGCCGCAGCGCGCGCTGCAAGCGCATCCTCGAGAGCCTTGGGCTCGACCCAGCCAGCCACCACGCGGGCCTTCAGGATGAAGAGCTCCGCGTCGTCGCGCGTCATGTCTCCCTTATCAAGCAGGCCAGGCACAAATTTCGGCTTGCCATCCGGGCCCGGCTCCTTCCAGCCGACAAGGTCGTCGGGGACGAGGCCGGCAAGATCGTCGATCGTCTTGACGCCGTTCTCGCCGAACTTCACCGCCATCTGCGGCGTCACGTTTTCCATGAACGCCACTTCGTCGGCGACACCCAGCTCCTTGCGCTTGGCGTCGAGTTCGGCAGCCAGCTTCTCAAGATACTCGCGCGCGCGTTGTTGCAGCTCGCTCGCGACTTCCTCGTCGAAGCCTTCGATGCTCGCAAGCTGATCGATCTCGACATAGGCGATCTCTTCCACCGTCTCGAACCCCTCTGACGCAAGCAGCTGGGCCAGCGTCTCATCGGCGTCCAGCGCTTTCTGGAACAGATCCGTGCGCTCCTTGAACTCGCGCTGACGGCGTTCGCTGTCCGCAGCTTCCGTCATGAGGTCGATCTGCCAGCCCGTAAGCTGTGAGGCGAGGCGGACGTTCTGGCCACGGCGGCCGATCGCCAGCGGGAACTGGCTTTCCTCCACGACGACCTCGACGCGTCCCTCTTCCTCGTCGATCACGACCTTGGACACTTCGGCCGGCTGCAGGGCGTTGACGATGAAGGTGGCGTCATCCGGCGACCACGGGATGATGTCGATCTTCTCGCCGCCAAGCTCCGAAACGACCGCCTGAACAC
Organism: Hyphomonadaceae bacterium; assembly: GCA_036554545.1. Lineage (GTDB taxonomy): Bacteria > Pseudomonadota > Alphaproteobacteria > Caulobacterales > Hyphomonadaceae > UBA7672. The sequence goes on along the minus strand of DATBNA010000352.1, from coordinate 1,473 downwards.
GCGCGCCGCGCATACCGACGCACGCGCCCACGGGATCGATCGAGTTGTCGTGACTGAAGACGCCGATCTTGGCGCGGCTGCCCGGATCGCGGGCGCAGGCTTTGATCTCGATAACGCCTTCATAGACCTCGGGAACCTCCTGCGCGAACAACGCAATCATGAAGCTGGGGTGCGCGCGCGACAGGAAGATCTGCGGACCCTTGGCCTCGCTCGACACCTTGTAGAGATAGGCGCGGACACGGTCGCCCGTGTTGAAATTCTCGCGCGGGATGGCGTCGTTGCGGCGGATAACGCCTTCGGCCTTGCCGAGGTCGACGATCACATGGCCGTACTCGACCCGCTTGACGATGCCGTTGATGATCTCGCCGACACGATCCTTGAAGTCGTTGTACTGGCGCGCCCTTTCGGCCTCGCGGACCTTGCCGGTGATCACCTGTTTGGCGGTCTGCGCGGCGACACGGCCGAACTCGAACGGCGGCAGCTCTTCGCGCAGCTCGTTGCCGACCTCGGCCTCGGCGTCGATCTTCTTGGCGTCGGCCAGCGAAATCTGCGTCACCGGGTTCTCGACGACCTCTACGACAGTCTGCACGCGCCACAGGCGGGTTTCGCCCGTATCCGCATTGATCTCGGCCCGGATGTCATGTTCGAGGCCATAGCGCGAACGCGCCGCCTTCTGGATCGCCTCCTCCATCGCATCGAGCACGATGCGCTTGTCGATGGATTTTTCCTGCGCGACCGCGTTTGCGATCTGGAGGATTTCCAGCCTGTTTGCCGAAACGCCTACGGTAGCCATTCCCTACTCCTTGTCGTCCAACGCCGGGCCCGCAGCCTCGACGTCCACGTCTTCAAATTCCTCACCGACTTCGACATCGTCGAAATCGCCTTCGATCTCATCGTCTTCCAGCGCAGCCGGCGCCTGGCCCTTCGCCTGCGCAGCCTTGATCAGCGCATCGGTGAGCACCAGGTGCGCCTTCACCATGTCATCGACCGGAATGCTCGCTGTCCCGCTGTCTTTCAGCTTCAGCTCCACAACGCCGTTCCTCTCGCCGACGATAAAGCCGTGAAACCGCTTGCGGCCGTCGATCGGAACGCCGATCTCGACACGCACCTCGTGGCCGGCCCATTTCGCGAAATCGCCCTTGCGTGTCAGCGGCCGGTCGATCCCGGGCGAAGACACTTCAAGCGAATACTCGCCGACGATCGGATCCTCTGCATCGAGCAGCGGCGAGAGCCGGCGCGACAGCTTTGCGCAATCCTCGACGTCCATCGTGCCGTCCGGCTTTTCCGCCATGATCTGCAGCGTCGGCGGACGCGAGCCGGTGAGGCGCACGCGAACAACATCCAGCCCCAGAGCTTTCGCCTCAGGCTCGATCATGTCGAGGATGCGGATCTCGATTTCGCTCTGCGCCCGCAAGGGCCATTCCTTATGGTTTATTCCCGAAACCGGCCCATTTTCCGGGCCTGAAACGGGAA
>DATBNA010000360.1:0-5587 GCA_036554545.1 Hyphomonadaceae bacterium | reverse complement strand
GCAGACGATCGCGAAAAAGCCGCTGAAGCCGTGGGCGGGATTTGCCTGGAGCTTCATCAGCGAAGACGCCTTCACGACGACGCTCTACAATGGACTCAGGCAATAGGGGACACGGCCATGCGCAATCTGGTATCGACGACTGCCTTGATCGCTGCGCTGGGCCTCGCGGCCTGCGCTACCGCAACGACCGAGGCGCCGGCTGCGCCTGCGGTTCCAGCGGCTGCGGCCGCTCCTGCTGCGCCCGCCGCCGCGCCGCCGCCTGCGGCGGCAGCGACGCCAGCGCCCAACACACAGGCTGTGAGCCGGGTCGTTGACCTCGGTTCAGGCGTCTCGATGCTGATGGGCCAGGGCGGCAATCTCGGCCTCAGCGTTGGCGACGACGGCGTCTTCATGATCGATGATCAGTATGCCACCAACGCCGTCGCCAACCTCGCCAAGATCGAGGAGGTGGCGAAGGGCAAGCCGAAATACCTCGTCAACACGCACTGGCATGGCGACCATGCCGGCGGCAACGAAGTCTTCGCCAAGGCCGGCGCGACGGTCTTTGCGCACGAGAATGTCCGCAAACGTCTCTCGGGCGCCGTCCAGTCGGTCAACCGGCAGGGAGCAGTGACGCCGCCTTCGCCGAAGGACGCCTGGCCCGTCGTCACCTTCACCAGAGGCGTCGACTTCCACCTCAACGGTCAAACCATTCGCGCCATTCCTGCGACAGCTCCGACCCACACCGACGGCGACACGCTGATCTATTTCGTCGAGGCTGACGTGCTCCACATGGGCGACACCTACATGAAGGACCGCTATCCCTTCGTGGACACCGGCTCGGGCGGCACGCAGGCGGGTTTCATAGCGACGCTGAAGCAGGCGATCGCCATCGGCGGCCCGAATACGAAGATCATCCCGGGACATGGCGAACTCGCCACCAAGGCAGACCTTCAGGCCGCGCTGGCAATGCACGAGGGCGCCCGCGCTGCGGTCGAGGCCCAGATCAAGGCCGGCAAGACGCTGGAACAGACGATCGCCGCCAAGCCGCTCGCCCAGTGGACGCCGAGGTTCGGGGCGGCCGGCGGGTTCATCACCGATGATGTCTATACGACGGTGATCTACAACGAGCTGAAGAAGTAGATCAGTCCTCCAGGATCGCGCTCTTCAGCTTGGTGTCGCGCATGAAGCAGGCGACGAGGAAGGCGACAAGGCAGAGCGCGCCGACATAGATGAAGAAGCCCTGTTCGACGTCGATCGACTTGAACCACAGCGCCATGTATTCGGCGGTGCCGCCGAAGGCGGCGTTCGCCAGCGCATAGGGAAGGGCGACGCCCAGCGCTCGCACGTGCGTCGGGAACAGCTCCGCCTTGATGACGGCGCTGATCGATGTGTAGGCCGACTGCACCAGCAGCGCTCCGAACAGGATAGCCCAGGCGACGATCGGCGAACTGGCGCCGGCAATGGCGGTGAACACCGGCCAGGCCATCAGGGCCCCGATGCCAAAGGCGCCGATCAGCATCTTCTTTCGCCCGACAAGATCGGAGATCCAGCCCATCAGCGGCTGCGCCAGCATGAAGCAGATCAGGGCGGCGGCGGTGATCTCGGTCGCCTGGTTCTTGTCGAACCCTGCCGAGTTCACGAGGTATTTCTGCATGTAGGTGGTGTAGGCGTAGAACGACAGCGAGCCCGCTGCTGTCAGTCCCATCACCATCAGCGTCTCTTTGGGATGCTTCAGGAAGACCAGCCGCGACTGCGCTTTTTCCGCGCCAGCGGCGCGTGCCTTCTCGAACGATTCCGATTCCTCGAGGCCGAGGCGGATCCAGAACACCACGACCGCAAGCCCGGCGCCGACATAGAAGGGAATGCGCCAGCCCCATTCCTGCAGCGCGGTCGCGTCCATCGTACGCTGGAGCAGGATCAGCACGCCGAGCGCAAGTAATTGTCCGAGGATCAGCGTCACATAGTGGAAGCTCGACCAGAAGCCGCGCCGCGCCTTGCCGGCGACTTCCGACAGGTAGGTGGCACTCGCGCCGTACTCGCCGCCGACGGACAGACCTTGCAGCAGGCGTGCAAGCAGCAGGATCACTGGGGCGGCGCCGCCAATTGCGGCGTGGCCGGGCGTAAGGGCGATGATCAGCGAGCCGAAACACATCAACGCCACCGAAACCGTCATCGCGGCGCGGCGTCCCGCGCGGTCGGCGTAGAGGCCCATCAGCCATGCGCCCGCCGGCCGCGCGAAGAAGCCGACGGCGAACACGGCGGCGGTCTGCAGAAGCTGCGAGGTCTGATCGCCCGCGGGGAAGAAGACCGGTGCAAAATAGAGCGCGAAGGAGGCGTAGGCGAACCAATCATACCATTCGACAAGGTTCCCCGCGGAGCCGCCGAGAATTGCCCTCAGGCGCCTGATGTTGGTGACCGGCCGCGCGGCGGAGGCCGCAGGTGTTGCGCTGGCGTCGGTCATGGAGCTCCCCGGTATTTTATGTTTTGCCACACACCGCACATCCGGGGTCGGCGTGCAAGCCAACAAGCCGTGCATCGCCCGTGAGCCCGTCGAACAGCCAGAGTTTTCCGGCAAGCGAGGCGCCAACGCCGGCGATTTCCTTCACCGTCTCCAGCGCCAGACGCGCACCGATCATGCCTGTGAGCGGTCCGATGACGCCGACGGCGGCGCAGGTCTCCTCGGTCTCGGGCATATCCGCAACGAGGCAGCGATAGCAGGGCAGGCGGTCTTTCTGCGGAAAGTCTTTTGTGAGGCCTGCCTTGAACACGCTGACCTGCGCACTCCAGCGACCGACAGCTCCGGAGACCAGCGGCAGTCCGAGATCGTAGCACGCGGCGTTGACGTCGAAGCGTGTTGTGAAACTGTCGGAACCGTCGACGACGAGGTGCGCGCCCTGGATCAGATCGCGTGCATTCGCCGCAGTGAGGCGCTGTTGTTTCGTGGCGATCCGGATGCCCGGGTTCATGGCGAGGAGTTCGCGCCTGGCCGTGTCAGTCTTGGGCGTCCCGACATCGCCGGTGTCGAACAGCACCTGCCGCTGCAGGTTGGAGAGTGAAACGGCGTCATCGTCGATCAGGGTGAGCTGGCCGATGCCAGATGCTGCCAGATACATCGCCGCCGGGCCGCCGAGCGCGCCGACGCCGATCAGCGCAACATGCGCATTCAACAGCTTCTGCTGGCCGGGACCGCCGAGTTCCCGCAGCATGATGTGCCGGGCGTAGCGTTCGAGCTGTTCGGGGGTTAGACTCATCAGGCCGCTTTCTCCCCGGAGCAGAAATCATGGCCGCAACCTATGTTCAATGCCTCTCCGGGTGAACGGACAGGCCGGTGAGCATTCAGCCTGAATCCAACGTCTACGCCCCGCTGATCACCGAGATCGTCGAGGGAAGACGCAACATCTTCCTTACCGGCCGCGCCGGCACGGGGAAGACGACGCTGTTGCGTCAGCTGATCTTCGAATCGCTGGAAAAGGCGGTGGTCCTCGCGCCGACGGGGTTGGCGGCGGTCAATGTCGGCGGGCAGACGATCCACTCCTTCTTCAACTTCCCGCCGCGCCTTCTCGATGCAGGCGACGCCCGCAAGATCCGCAACCAGCGGCTGGTGAAGGCCATCGAGACCATGGTGATCGACGAAGTCTCGATGGTGCGGTCGGACATGATGCAGGCGATCGACAGCACGCTGCGCCTCAACCGCGGTGACAAGCGGCCTTTCGGCGGCGTGCGGATGATCCTGTCGGGCGACCTGCATCAGTTGCCGCCGGTGGTCGGCGGCGATGTCGAGCATATCCTGCAGGACACCTATGGCGGTCCGTGGTTCTTCAAGGCGGAGGTGTTTCCTGCCGCGCAATTCCGGCTGGCGGCCCTGAAGCGCATTTTCCGGCAGGAGGACGCCGTGTTCGTGCGCATCCTCAACGGCCTGCGCAACGGGCGGCTGACTCATGATGACGAGGAAATCCTGCGCAGCCGAGTTTCGACACGCTCGCCGGCGGAAGCAAGCCTCACGCATGTCGTGCTGACGCCCAACAACGCCGCCGCCTGGCGGATCAACCAGATGCGCCTGGCCGAGCTGCCCGGCGCCGCGAGGGCCTACAACGCGTCGCTCGAGGGAAATTTCGAGGCCAAGGCGTTCCCCACGGAAGAAGTGCTTGAGCTCAAGGCCGGCGCACGCGTGATGATGATCCGCAACGATCCCTCGGGCCGGTGGGTCAATGGTTCGCTCGGCGTCGTCTCCGGACTAGGCGACAGCGACTGCTTCGTGAAGATCAATGGCGAGGTGCACCGCGTCGCACAGCAGGCGTGGGAGAAATTCCGCTACGAGTTCGATGCGACGTCGAAGTCGGTGTCGCGCTCCGTCGTGGGATCGTTCAAGCAGCTGCCGCTGCGGCTCGCCTATGCCGTCACGATCCACAAGAGCCAGGGCATGACGCTCGACAAGGTTCACATTGACTTTGATCGCGGGATGTTCGCCCACGGCCAGGCCTATGTCGCGTTCTCCCGTTGCCGGACGCTCGAGGGGCTGGAGCTGTCGCGCGCGCTGCGGCCGCGCGACATCATCATCGATCGCTCGGCGTTCGATTTCGGTCCGCTGGAGACGGTAATCGACACCGAGCACTACCTGCTGGCCGACATGGCGAAGCCGGCGCTTGACCTGAAAGGCTGAGCCACTTGCGTAACAAATCGGTTACGTGTATGGTCAGCCGGATCGAGACGAGGGAGGCGCATCATGGGCCTCACGATCGGCCATCTCCATGTCCGGCGCAGCACGCTGATCCACGCGTCGCCTTCGCGCGTGTGGCGGGAGTTCTCAAGCGAAGACCGCATCGGTGCATGGTTCGGTCAGGGGCACACCCTGCACACCTTTGAGCCGAAGCTCGGCGGCAAAGTCGAGATGAGCGTGGAGCACGATTTCGGGGAGGGACCCGAGCGTCGCGGCTATGGCGGGCGCGTCATCGTCTGGGAGCCGGAGCGCGAGGTTTCGGCTGAGATCAACTGGCGCGAGCCGCATGACTGGCCCGTGCCGATGTTGTGGACGATTCGACTTGCGCCGCTCTACGACGAAACGATGGTCGAGATCTTCCATCATGGCTTCGAGCGGCTTGGCCGCAGCGCTGGCGCCGAACTCGAGGGCTATGAGGAAGGCTGGACCAACCGGCATCTCAAGATGCTTCGCCAGATATCCGAAGCGAAATGAGCCAGCGCGACGCATTCATCGCCATCGCCGATTCGACGCGACGGGAGATACTCGATCTCCTGCGCGCGAACGGCCCGATGCTGGCCGGCGACATTGCCGCTAAGTTCGGCGACGCCTCGCGGCCCGGCATATCGCGCCACCTCCGCGTGCTGCGGGAATGTGGCGTCGTAGCCGCGCGCAAGGACGGCAAGACACATGTCTACACGCTCAACGGAAAGCCGCTGGTCGAAATGCGCGACGGATGGCTGGCCCGCTTCGGCGACATGCAGACCGCCAGTCTCAAGGCGCTGCGCCGCCGCGTCAAAAACAGCAACGATTAGCGAAGTTTCGAGATTTCGGCGGAAAGGTTGCGATCGCTGTCCACGGTGATCCGCTCAAGCACGCGCACGCGATCCTGCAGCTTTGCAACCTCGG
>DATBNA010000308.1:0-3120 GCA_036554545.1 Hyphomonadaceae bacterium | reverse complement strand
GTACAGCAAGACTTGCAGAGACGTCCCTCGCTGCAGAACGTGTGCGTGCGGCAGGTCTTGAGCGAGAGGCAGAGCGGCTTCGGGCAACGGCCGAGTCGACCGCGTTCTCGCTGTCTTCCGCGCCGCCGCACCTGCAGGAGGTCCTCGCGCTGGCGCGCGATCATGCATGGCGGGCGCGGCTGGCGGCGGCGCGCGCCGACGAGGCTGCACTTGCACATACCGACGCGCTTTCGTTTCCGAAGGCGCATGCGACCTACTCGGGCGAGACGCACAATCGGCTGCCGCATGGCTTTGGCGTGATGACATTCCGCGACGGCGCGGCAGTGACTGCGATCTATCGCGGCGCGTTCGAGGCCGGACAACGCAGCGGACACGGTATTGCAGCTTCCGATGGCGGCCTCACCTGGTCCGGCGAGTGGAACAACGATGAGGCGGCGGGCCTTGGCGTGCTTGAAACGCAGGACGGGCGCCGCTTCGAGGGCGAAGTAACGGCTGATGAAACAGGGACGCCAAAGCAGGTTCGCGGCTGGACCTGGGAGGCGGGCAGACGCGTCTCCGCCGACCCACACCGGCCTGTCGCGCCGCTCCTGCCCTCGCCCGCTCAACAGGCCTCCCGCGGCTGATTGCTGAAAGATGTGCACGAAAGCCCTTGCAAACTGCCCCGTACATAATACTTAAGTACCTACTTAAGTATTGGAGCCGCCATGCAAGCCGTCGCGCTCGACAGGACGTTTCATGCTCTGAGCGACCCGACGCGCCGGGCGATGGTGCAGCGGCTGGCGCGCGGACCGGCGTCGGTGAGCGAACTCGCGAAGCCGCTGGCGATCTCGCTGCCGGCCGTGATGCAGCACCTGGCCGTGCTGGAGACGAGCGGGATCGTGCGCACCGAAAAGGTCGGCCGCGTGAGGACCTGCAGCGTGGAGCCGAAGATGCTGACGCTTGCCGAACGCTGGATCGCAGAACGCCGCGAGAGCTGGGAACGGAAACTCGACCGCCTCGCCGACTACCTTGATGCGACCGCCAGCGAGAACGACAACGATGGAGAGTCGAAATGACCACAGACACCCAGACCAGGATGCTTCACGACACCATCGTCATGGAGCGCACCTACAATGCCTCCCCGGCTCGCGTGTTTGCTGCGTGGGAAAGCGTGGAAGCGCGGCTTCGCTGGAGCGTCCCGTTTCCCGAGGCCGGCGCAGCCTACGACCAGGCGGAGTTCAAGGTCGGCGGCCTCGACATCATGCGCTGCGGTCACAAGGACGACATGCGCTACCTCGCGCATGTCCGCTACCTGGAGATCCTCCCTGATCGTCGCATCGTGATGGCGGAGCGCGTCGCTGAATGCGGGGAGATCCGCGCGGCCTCGCTTATCACCATCGAGTTCGAACCGGCGGGAAAAGCGACGAAGCAGACCGTCACCATGCAGGTCTCCGCATTCGACGGGTCGGACATGCTGGACGGCTACAGCACCGGCTGGACCGCCGCGCTCGATAACCTCGCAAAAGAGTTTGAATAAGAGAAAGGAGCCTCCCCATGACCAAGGAAATGACCAGCACAACGCTGACCAGGCCGCACTTCGGCACGTTCACGATCGAACGGAAATACAGACACTCGCCGACACGCGTCTTCGGCGCATTCGAGGATACGGAAGCTCACTATCGCTGGTTCGTTTCCGGCGAAGGCTGGGAGATCGACAACTGGAAGCGCGACTTCAGGGACGGCGGCCGCGACTATGGAGAGTTCCGCCCAAGCGGTCATCCCTCGACCTTCGCCAACGAGACCTGGCACCTCGAGATCACGAAGAACCAGCGCATCGTCGATGCCTACACGATGATGATGGACGGCAAGCCGATGTCGCATTCGCTGGCTGTGATCGAGCTCTTTCCCGACGGCGCTGGCGGATGCCGTCTCGTCTACACCGAACAGGGCGCCTATTACGGCGACGAGCAGGACGTGAAGAACCGCAAGGCCGGATGCGAGGAGCTGTTCGGCAAGCTGGACGAAGAACTGCGAAAGCACGCCTGATGACGATAAGGCTCTATCTCCACCCGCTGTCGTCCTTCTGCTGGAAGGTGATGATCGCGTTCCATGAAGCCGACATTCCGTACGAGCCGGTGATGGTCGACCTCATGGATCCGGTGAAACGCGCGGACTATCTCAAGCTGTCGCCTTTCGCGAAAATCCCGGTGCTGGTCGACGGCGACCGTGTGGTCAACGAAACCAGCATCATGATCGAGTACCTGACGATCAGGTTTCCCTCGGCTGCGAAACTCCTGCCCAGGGATCCGGCCGAAGCGCTCAAGGTGCGCGCGCTCGACCGCTTCTTCGACCTCTATCTCAACCTGCCGCTCGGCAGGATCGCCGGCGACCGCCTGCGCCCGGAAGCCCAACGCGATCCGGAAGGGATCGCGGCGGTGATGAATGACATCAGGACGGCCGTTTCCATCGTCGAGAAGGACATGGCGGCCAGGACCTGGGCTGCAGGCGAGACCTTCACCATGGCGGATTGCGCCGCCGCGCCATCGCTCTTCTACGTCAACAGGCTGGTCCCCTACGCCTCCGGCTATCCCAACACCGAGCGCTATCTCGAGCGGCTGCAGAAGCGGCCTTCGGTGGCGCGGGCCATCGCGGACGCAGAGCCCTACTTCCACATGGCGCCTTATTGAGGGAACGTTGCGCTTTCCGAGGCACGATGGGGAAGCATTCCTGATGGCGCTGGTTCTCTACTATCACCCGCTGGCGTCCTACTGCTGGAAGGTCCTCATCGCGCTCTATGAGTCCGGCGTCGAATTCGAGCGCGAGATCGTCGATCTCCAGAATCCGGAGAAGCGCGCGGAATTCCTCAAGCTGACGCCTCTCGGCAAGATGCCGGTGCTGGTCGACGAGGACGCCGGTCGCGGCTTTCCCGAAGCGACGATCAACATCGAGTATCTTGCGATGACGTTTCCCGAGGCGGCGAAGCTGATGCCACAGGACAGGGACCTCGCGCTGCGCGTGCGGCTGTCGGACAGGTTCTATGACAACTATGTCCACTCGCCGATGCAGAAGATCGTCGGCGACCGCCTGCGTCCGGCGGACAGGCGCGATCCGCATGGCGTCGACATGGCGCGGGCCGATCTG
>DATBNA010000236.1:0-5585 GCA_036554545.1 Hyphomonadaceae bacterium | reverse complement strand
GCCTTCGGATCGAGATCGAGGAAGGCCTGCGGGCTTTGTGTGCCTTCACGCGTGAGTCGGCCGCCGACAAGGCGGGTTGCTTCCTTTGTCGCCGGATCGAACGTGGCGGTGACGTAGGCGGCGTCGGTGCAGGCATCCACCATCTTGGCGACGTGAAGTTCGGTTGATGAGACGATGTGGACGAGGATGCGCTCGGCCTTCGTGCCGTCCTGATTGGAGCGCGTGTAGGTGAGCGTCGTGCCGATGGGGTTTTCGGCGCTGGCGGCGGCGGGCGTTGCGGGAATGGCGGCGGCGTCGCCGGCTTCTTTTTCCCGTTCGCCGCATGCGGCGAGGAGAACAAGTGCGGCGAGTGCGAGGCGTGGCGCCATGTAGACCCCCGAGGAGCGGGCGAAGGTACGCCGCAGCGCCGCATGGCGTCAAAGGGCGGAGGCGCTAGCCGCGAACGATGACGCCTGCGGGGCCAGCCTTGAGGCGGCCGACGATAGCAGCGGAAGTGAAGCCGTCTTTCTTCGCCAGGGCGAGCACGGCATCGGCCGCCGACGGATCGACGGCGATAAGGAGGCCGCCGCTGGTCTGCGGGTCGGTGAGAAGATCGCGGCGCCAGGCCTCGAAGGCCGCGGGAAGCGTGACGGCGTCGCCGTAGCTGTCCCAGTTGCGGGTCGATGCGCCGGTGCGGAGGCCGTCGCGGGCGAAAGCTTCGACGCCCGGGAGAAGCGGGATGGCGGAGGCGTCGATTTCGGCAGTGAGGCCGGCGCCGCGCGCCATCTCGAGCGTGTGGCCGAGGAGACCAAAGCCGGTGACGTCGGTGAGGGCGTGGACGCCTGCGATCCCGCCGAGGTCCTTGCCCAGTGTGTTGAGTTTTGTGGTGGAGGCGATCATTGCGGCATAGCCGGCGGCGTCGAGGCGGTTCTGCTTGAGGGCGGCGCTGTAGATGCCGACGCCGATGGGCTTGGTGAGGATGAGAAGATCGCCGGCGCGGCCTGTGCGGTTGGTGAGCAGCCTGTCGGGGTGGACGAGGCCGAGGGCGACCAGGCCGTAGATCGGCTCCTTGCTGTCGATCGAGTGGCCGCCGGCGACGGGGACGCCGGCAGCGGCGCAGACCGCGGCGCCGCCATTGAGGATGCCGCGGATCATCTCGACCGGCATGACGCCGACCGGCATGCCGACGATGGCGAGGGCGAGGATGGGCGTGCCGCCCATGGCGTAGATGTCGGAAAGCGCGTTGGTGGCTGCAATGCGGCCGAAGTCGAAGGGGTCGTCGACGACAGGCATGAAAAAGTCGGTGGTGGCGACAAGGGCCTGTTCGTCGTTGAGGCGCCAGACAGCGGCGTCGTCAGAGGTTTCTGTGCCGACCATGAGGTTGGCGAAAGGCGCGGCGGCGGGCATTTCGGCAAGAATGTCGCGCAGGACCGCAGGCGCGAGCTTGCAGCCGCAGCCGCCGCCGTGCGCCAGGGAGGTCAATCGGATGTCGTCCGCCATGGACCGGGCTCCTGCGTGCCAGCCTTCTTGCGAGACCGGAGCAGTTTGATAGCAGGATGCACACCGGCCTGACAGCGCCGGATGAGGGCGGTCTTCGAGGTCGATGTCGAATCCCAGCACTACAGAGGCGGTCGATCACAGGTCGTTGTCGCAATACGACATGATCATCGACGTGCGCAGCCCGGGCGAGTTCGCCGAGGATCATGTCCCCGGCGCCGTGAACCTGCCGGTGCTGGACAATGAGGAGCGCGCGAAGGTCGGCACGATCTATGTGCAGCAGTCGCGTTTCCTCGCGCGTCGCGTCGGCGCGGCGATCGTGGCGCGTAACATCTCGCGGCACCTGGAGACGGCGCTGGCTGACCAGCCGGCGGACTTCAAGCCGCTGGTCTATTGCTGGCGCGGAGGGCAGCGCTCGAACGCGATGGCGACAGTGCTGGCGCAGGTGGGCTGGCGGACAATCGTGCTGACAGGCGGATATCGCACCTACAGGCGGTGGGTGCAGAAGCGGCTCTACGAAGACGCGCTGGGGCTGAAGCTGGTGCTGCTGGATGGCGGCACCGGGAGCGGGAAGACCGAGATCCTCAACCGCGCCGCGGCGCTGGGCGTCCAGACAGTCGATCTCGAGGCGCTGGCGAAACATCGCGGATCGCTGTTCGGCGCGATGGCGGAGCCGCAGCCGGCGCAGAAAATGTTCGAGTCATCGCTGCTGCGGCTGTTGGATGGAATGGACCGAACGAAGCCGGTGCTGGTCGAGGCGGAGTCGAGCAAGGTGGGCAATCGCACGCTGCCGCCAGCGCTATGGCAGGCGATGCTGGAGGCGCCGCGGATCGAGCTTGCCGCGCCGCTGCCAGCGCGGGCGGCGTATCTGGTGAGATCCTATCCCGATATCATCGCGGATCGGGCGCGGCTTTCTGAAGTGCTGTCGCAGCTTGCGGTCTATCCGGGCCGGAAGCGGCTGGAGGCCTGGCGCGAGCTGGCGGATGCGGGGCAGTTCCATGAGCTCGTCAGCGAGGTGGTGGAGCGGCATTACGATCCCTCCTATGCGCGGTCGAGCCGGAGGGACCAGCGCAGGAAGCTGGCGACGATCGAGCTTGGTTCACTGGGGGAAGCGGATCAGGACGCGGCGGCCCGCCAGATCGCTGAAATCATGCGAGCAGCGTTCGGCTAGGGCGGCCGTCTCCTCCCCCGAACGGGGGAGGAAGATCGTGAACGTTCGACTAGGGCGCCGGCGGCGTCTCGGCGGCTGTTTCGTTGTCGTTGGCCGGATTGTCGAAGCCGAGGCAGGAACGGCGCAGGCGGTCCGACAGCTTGTCGAAGCCGATGCGGTCGAGGAAGCCGCAGCGGGCCGCAGGATCGTTGCGCCATAGCCAGGGCGGAAGGAGGCCGTCGCCGCCGCCATGGAGGCCGGCCCCGGCGCTGACAGCCTGCTGCAGGTCGGCCTGATAGACGGAGGTGACGCCATCTTCGTCTTCATAGAGATGGGCGTATCCCGCCTGGACCATGGCCTTGGCGATGTCGACCTCGCCCTGGTCGGTGTTGACGTGGCAGGTGACGATCGGCCGGCCATAAGTTTCCGCCAGCGCGGGCATGTCGGCAGGCGGTAGCCGGCGTCCTTCCTCGTCGACCGGCGGGCCGCATGAGATCAGCTTGTCGGCGATGAGGCCGGCGAGGTGTTCGCGGGCGCTGTCCGCGCATCTGAATGGTTCGCCGGACGCGGCGCGGCAGAGCTGGTCGGCTTCGGGCGCGTCGATGCCCCAGAGGCGGAGGGAGACGTCGCCCATGCGGATGGTGTCGCCGTCGACGATGTCGGCGGCGGAGACGGTGTTCATGTAGACCTTGCGCTTGACGACGCCGCCGAAGCCGACGCTGGCGATGACGAGGGCCATGAGGCCGCCGAAGATGGCGCCGATGAGACCGATGTTGATGGGGCGTTCGATGCGCTCGACGCCCTCGCCGGGGGTGAAGGCGATGAGGGCGACGATGCCGACGACGACGGCGAGGATGAGGAAGGCGTCGAAGGTCGGGCCGATGGCGATGCCCATCGTTCCCCAGTTGCCGCCGATCGACTGGACGAGGAGGCTTTCACCGGGATTGCCGATGTGGGCGAAAAAATCGCCGATGAGCGAGAGAAGTCCGGTGTGGCCCGGCTTGGACAGCGAAACCCATGCCGCCCAGCTCAGCGTGACGATGCCGAGGAACCAGACCCCGGCGCGCAGGGGCAGCTTGAACTGGCGCGTCGAGAGCAGGAAGAACAGCAGCGCAATTGCGAGCAGGACAAACTGGACGGCAGGCATGGACGACCTCTCCCACGCAAAACAGCCTGCCGCGCTTCGGTGCGCGGCGTTTGCCCCGGATCAAACCTGCTACCTTTGGCGAGGCGCGTCCAGAGACATGACGAAAAGGCAAGGCGATCAAATCCCGCGCTGACGGCTTTTGCGGCAAGCCCGGATCGGATATGTCTCGCGCCCCATAAAAAGAGAAACGCCACTCCCGGGCTTCCCCAAGAGCTTTCCATGACACGCCAGAACCTGACTGCGCGAGAGCGCTGGCTCGCCTTTGCCATCCTATGCCTCGGCGACATCATGATCGTCCTCGACTCGACGGTCGTGAACGTGGCGTTGCCGACCATCCGCGCTTCGCTGGGCTTCAGCGAGACCGGGCTGGTGTGGGTGGTGAATGCTTACCTGTTGACCTTCGGCGGCTTCATGCTGCTCGGCGGACGGATGGCCGACATCTACGGGCAGCGTCTGCTGTGGCTTGTCGGGATCATTGCGTTCACTGCGGCGTCAGCGGTGTGCGGACTTGCGATCAGCCAGGAGATGCTGGTGGTGGCGCGGGCGGCGCAGGGCGTGGCCGGAGCGGTGGTGTCGGCGGTGGCGCTGTCGCTGATCATGGCGCTGTTTCCGGACGGGCCGGAGCGCGTGAAGGCGATGGGCTATTTCGGTTTCGTGATGGCGGGCGGCGGAAGCGTCGGCCTGCTGCTTGGCGGCGTGCTGACGGACCTGCTCGACTGGCGCTCGATCTTCCTCATCAACCTGCCGATCGGCGCGGTCGTGGCCTGGCTGTCGGTCAAGCTGCTGCCGGACGCCAAGAATGAAGGCGGTGAGCGCCATCTCGACATCGGCGGCGCCGTGACGATCACGGGTTCGCTGTTGCTGGCGGTCTATGCGGTGATCAATGGCGAGGAAGCGGGCTGGTTGTCGGCGCAGACGCTGGGACTGATCGGCGGCGCCGTGGCGCTGCTGCTGTTGTTCCTCATCGTGGAGTCGAAGGTGAAGGCGCCGCTTGTGCCGCTGGGCCTGTTCAGGCTGCGCAATATCGTGGTCTCGAACATCATCGGCGTGTTGTGGGCGGCGGCGATGTTCGCCTGGTTCTTCCTGTCGGCGCTCTACATGCAGCTGGTGCTGGGATACGGGCCGCTGCAGGTGGGCCTCGCTTTCCTGCCGTCCAACGTGATCATGGCGGCCTTCTCCCTCTCGCTGTCGGCGAAGATGGTGAACCGGTTCGGCATCAGGCGGCCGCTGGCATGGGGACTTTCATGCGCGGCGGCGGGGCTGGCGCTGTTCGCGCTGGCGCCGGCGAACGGGGAATTCCTGTTCCATGTGCTGCCGTCGATGCTGTTGCTGGGCATCGGGGCAGGCATGGCGTTCAACCCGGTGCTGCTGGCGGCGATGAGCGATGTGAAGCCGGAAGACTCCGGGCTGGCGTCGGGCATCGTCAACACGGCGTTCATGATGGGCGGATCGCTGGGGCTGGCGGTGCTGGCGAGCCTTGCGGCGATTGCGACCAAGGCGAGCCTTGCTGCGGGCGCGGCGACGCCGGTGGCGCTGACGGCCGGCTACAGCGTGGCGTTCTGGGTCGGCGCAGGATGCGCGTTCGCGGGCGGGATGCTCGGCTTCCTGCTGCGCGAGCGCCCGCATGGTGCGGGCGAGCCTGCGCCGGCGATGATGCACTGAAGGCGCCGTTGCACATTCTGTGCGTACGCCCTCGTGGTTCGACGGGCGCCGCCTTCGGCGGCTGCTCACCATGAGGGCTAAACCACTGTCAGCCGAGTAGCCCTCATGGTGAGCAGCGAGCGAAGCTCGCGTCTGTCGAACCACGAGGGC
>DATBNA010000227.1:0-8934 GCA_036554545.1 Hyphomonadaceae bacterium | reverse complement strand
ACCGGCCGAATCTGACCGGGTTTTCGGCGTGGAGGAAAAATAATCCGATGTTTCAGAGCCGGAATTCTTCGGCGCGCTCGAAGCCCGGCAGGCTCGGCGCTGCGGTTTCGAATGGAGTCAGCCAGGAAGTCTTGCCGCCGGCGCGGGTGTAGATGCGGGCGCGGCGGACATTGCCTTCGCAGACCACGACACAAAGGCGTCCACCTTCTGCGAGCTGGTCGAGCCAGGCTTTGGGGACGTCTTCGACCGCGCCGTTGACGAAGATCACATCGAATGGGGCTTTTGAAGGAGCGCCGGATTTCAGTGAGCCGACAACGACCTCGACGTTGGAAGCGCCGGCCTTCGCGAGATTTTCGCGGGCCATCCCGGCAACGGCTTCCTCCTCAAGCGCCACGACGGCGGCGGCGAGCTTGGAGAAGACGGCCGACGAGAAGCCAGAGCCGACAGCGATATCGAGGACGCGGTCGGTTTCCTTGATGGCGGCGGCGTTGGCGAGCTTCGAGAAATCACGGGCGGTCATCAGCCAGCGGCCGGCGCCGGTTTCGACGGCGATCTCGGCATAGGCTATCGAGGCCTTGGCGGCAGGAACGAAGTTCTCGCGCGCAACGGATGCCATCGCAGCGATCAGTCGCCGGTCGGTGACGTCGTTCGTGCGGACCTGACTGTCGATCATGGCGGTGCGCGCGGCTTGCAGATCCACCAGACCACTCCCTACGTTTCGAAACGCCGCAGACCCGCAGCCGAAGGCTCAAGCCCCAAGCTCCGGCCCCAGACTCCGGCCCTTGTGCCGCCGGGGCTCTTAGCATAGGCACAACCGGGCGCAACGCGCCCCTCGGCCGCGCCAAAAAGGGCCGAGTTATCAGTGAGGCCACGTGGCGGAGTGGTGACGCAGCGGACTGCAAATCCGCGTACCCCGGTTCAATTCCGGGCGTGGCCTCCAGATCCTCCATTCGCCTTTCGAGCAATGTGGTGAACCGAAAAACCGGACCTGTCCGGAGTTTGTTTACCTTTGATTAACCGAACCGTTTCATTGTGATCCTGTCTTCCCTTGAAGACACCCCACCATCACCCAAACGCCTTTGCGGGAGCCTCTGGCTCCCGCCCTCTTCTTTACGGTTCTTTCGCTGCAAAACCGGGGCTTTTGGCCGCTGCGCAGTTGCACGCCCGGGACTCGGGGGCTATACCCCCCGCCTCAACCGAGTTCCCCGATAGCTCAGTTGGTAGAGCATTCGACTGTTAATCGAATGGTCGCTGGTTCGAGTCCAGCTCGGGGAGCCAGACTTCCTTGAAAATCAAAGTCTACCGTCAGGTCGCAGCTGCACGAATGGCGTCTCGCCTTCCGGCTGAATCGAATTGCCCGCAACGTCTGGCCATTGAGCCTTGTTTGAAACGGTTCAGCCACGATTTCCGTGGTAACGGCCATTACATCCATGGCTGGCCGAAGCCGTCCTTTGTGGGGAGCGCCACATGAGAAGCCTTGTCCTTGCCCTCCTGCTGGCCTCCGCCGCCATGCCCGCGGCGGCGCAAGCGAGTCAGGACACGCTGGCTGATGCGGTCGCTTCGGCGATCTCGAACAATCCCAGCCTGATGGCCCAACGTTCGACCCGCGGTGTCGCCGACGAGACGCTGGAGCAGGCCAAGGCCCAGATGCGTCCGCAGATCGGCCTCAACGGCAGCTACGGCACACAGAACCTCGAATACGGCCGGGTCTTCAACACGCCCTCCGGAACCTTCCCGCTCGACGGCAGTCAGGAACGGGCGACGGCCGGTCTCGAAGCGCGTCAGTCGATCTATTCCGGCGGCAGCCTTTCCGCCCAGCGCGATCAGGCGCAGGCCGGCGTCGATGCTGCTGAAGCGAACCTTCACGACGCCGAACAGGAGCTGATCCTTTCCGTCGTCACTGCCTATGTCGACGTCCGCCGCGCCGAGGAGGTGGTCCAGATCCGCGGCACCAACGTGAACTCGCTTGGTCAGCAGGTTCAGGCCGCCCGCGACCGCTTCGATGTTGGCGAAGTCACCCGCACCGACGTCGCCCAGGCCGAAGCCCGCAAGGCCGGGTCGGAATCCGATCTCGCCGCGGCCCGCGCAGAACTCTCGGCTGCTCGCGCCACCTACGAACAGGTCGTCGGCCGTATCCCCGTCCAGCTTGCCCCGCCGCCGCCAGCGCCAGAGCTTCCGCCGACCATCGAGCAGGCCATCGATCTTGCCCGCAGCAACAATCTCCAGCTCGTTTCAGCCCGCGCCCAGGAAATTGCGGCAGAGAAGGGTATCGACATCGCCAAGGGCAGCTTGCGGCCGCGCGTCGGCATCGTCGGCAGCGCCGGCGTGCAGGAGAGCTATCAGGACCAGTCCTTCCGCGACACGAATCTCGGCCTGACGGCCGAACTCTCTATCCCGCTCTATCAGGGCGGCCTGCTGAATTCCCGCACCCGCCAGGCCCGCCTCGAATCGGACCGCGCCCGCTATAACCGCATGAGCGTCGAACGCGACGTGATCGCGCAGGTCACTTCTGCCTGGCACACGGTCATCGCCGCGCGCGAGGCGGCGACTGCCTCTGAAGCCCAGGTCGCAGCCGCGGAGATCGCGCTCGAAGGGGCCGAGCAGGAACTCGCAGTCGGTACGAGGATCACGCTGGACGTGCTCGATCAGGAGCGAGAATTGCTCGAGGCCCAGCTTGGCCGGGTCAACGCCCAGCGCGCCTACTACCTTGCGACTCACCGGCTGCTTGCAGCCACAGGCCGCCTGAGGCCCGATATCATTGGCCGCTAACGCGGATTCCGGCCCCGTTAACGAATTCGACACCATAGGACTGTCTATTCCTTAATGCTGGGCGCGGGGGAATCGCGTTCCTTTCCGCGCCCTTGGAACACGAGGACGGCATGTCTGCGGAAAATGCTCAGCGCGAGCCAACGATGGAGGAAATTCTCGCCTCCATCCGCCGCATCATTTCCGAAGAAGACAAACCCGCCGATGGCGGCGACGTCCTGAACCTGCAACCGCCCGCGCCGCCTCCGGTGGCCGAGGCGAAGCAGCCGATCACCCCGCCGAAGCCGGCCCCGCAGCCTGCGCCTCCGCCAGCTCCCGAGCCCGTGGCCGTGAAGCCGCCGCCGATCGAAATGTTCGACGAGCCCGCGCCTCCGCCGCCTCCGCGGCGCCCCCCTGAAGACGAGATCGTCATCATGGAGCGCCACCCGGAGCCCGCTCCCGCCCCGGCCGCCCGCGCGCCTGAACCCGAGTGGACCCCGCCGGCGCCCCAGAGACCGCTGGTCAGCGATCCTGTGGCCAGCCAGACCGCCGGCGCCCTCGGCCGCCTGATGGGCTCGATGATGGTTTCAACAGGCAACACGCTGGACGACGTCGTCCGCGAGCTGCTGAAGCCCATGCTCAAGGAATGGCTGGACGCCAACCTTTCACAACTCGTCGAAGCCGAAGTTGCAAAGGAGATCGATCGCATCCGCCGCATGTCCCGATAGGGCTGCGAAGGAACCCGGTCGCGGGCTGGAGCGACAGATTGAGGAACTACCCGAACACAGGGCGCACCCAAAAGGTGCGCCTTTTGTGTTTTTGGGCCCTGTTTTCGCGGTTGTTGAAGATGGCCGAATGCCGGGCTATCCGCAGGACATGATCGGCGACCGTTTTGACCCCAAATCCGCGGAACCCCGGCTCTACGAGGCCTGGGAAGCATCCGGCGCATTCAAGCCGTCGGGCGACGGCGAGCCCTATGCCATCGTCATCCCGCCGCCGAACGTCACCGGCGTCCTGCACATGGGCCATGCGCTCAACAACACGCTGCAGGACGTGCTCATCCGCTATCATCGCATGATCGGCCGCAAGACGCTGTGGCAGCCCGGAACGGACCATGCCGGCATCGCCACGCAGATGGTCGTCGAACGCGAGCTGGCGAAGGAAGGCAATGTCGGCCGCCGCGAAATGGGTCGCGAGAAATTCCTCGAGCGCGTGTGGGCGTGGAAGGAGAAATCGGGCGGCTCGATCCAGAACCAGCTCAAGCGCCTCGGCGCATCATGCGACTGGACCCGCGAGCGCTTTACGCTGGACCCCGGGCTCAACAAGGCCGTGACGAAGGTCTTCGTCGAGCTCTACCAGGAAGGCCTGATCTATCGCGACAAGCGGCTGGTGAACTGGGATCCGCAATTCCAGACGGCGATCTCGGACCTCGAAGTCGAGACTCGCGAGGTGAAGGGCCACTTCTGGCACTTCCGCTATCCGCTGGCTGACGGCTCGACGTACAAATTCCCGATCGCATTCGACGAGAAGGGCGCGCCGACGGAGTGGGAAGATCGCGACTATATCGTTGTCGCCACCACGCGTCCGGAGACGATGTTGGGCGATACGGCGGTCGCCGTGCATCCGGATGACGAGCGCTACAAAGGCATAGTCGGCAAGCAGGTGAAGCTGCCGCTGACGGGGCGGCTGATTCCCATCGTTGCGGACGAGTATGCCGACCCGACAAAGGGCACGGGCGCGGTGAAAATTACGCCGGCGCATGACTTCAACGACTACCAGGTCGGCAAGCGACACAAGCTGCCGATGATCAACATCTTCACGGATGATGCGCATCTCAACGCGGAGGTTCCCGAAGCCTATCGCGGGCTGGAGCGTTTCGCTGCGCGCAAGAAGGTGGTCGCCGACATCGAGGCGCTGGGTCTGCTGCACGCCATCGAAGATGCGAAGATCATGCAGCCGTTTGGCGACCGCTCGCAGGTGGTCATTGAGCCGTACCTGACCGACCAGTGGTATGTCGACGCCAAGACGCTGGCGCAGCCGGCGATCAAGGCGGTCGAAACCGGCCAGACGAAATTCGTGCCGGAAACCTGGACGAAGACTTACTACGAGTGGATGCGCAACATCGAGCCTTGGTGCGTCTCGCGCCAGCTCTGGTGGGGGCATCGCATTCCGGCGTGGTACGGGCCGGACAAGAAGTTCTTTGTCGCTGCTGATGAGGCCGGCGCGCAGGCGCAGGCGAGGAAGCACTATGGCAAGGATGTAGAGCTCACACAGGACGAAGACGTCCTCGATACCTGGTTCTCATCCGGCCTCTGGCCGTTCTCCACGCAGGGCTGGCCCGAGCAGGATCCGACGCGCGAGGGGTTCTATCCAGGATCGGTGCTCGTCACGGCGTTCGACATCATCTTCTTCTGGGTCGCCCGCATGATGATGCAGGGCATCCACTTCATGGGCGAGGTCCCGTTCAAGGACGTCTACATCCACGCCCTGGTCCGCGACGAGAAGGGCCAGAAGATGTCGAAGTCGAAGGGCAACGTCATCGATCCACTGGAACTCGTCGACGAGTTCGGCGCTGACGCCTTGAGGATGACGCTGTCGGCGATGGCGGCGCAGGGACGCGACATCAAGCTGTCGAAACAGCGTGTCGAAGGCTATCGCAACTTCTCGACCAAGCTGTGGAATGCAGCGCGTTTCGCCAACATGAACGAATGCAGGCTCGATCCGAAATTCGATCCGCTGAAGGCGAGGCATACGCTCAACCGGTGGATCATCTCGGAGGCAGCGAGGACGGCGAAGGAGGTGTCCGACGGCATCACGGCCTACAAGTTCAACGAAGCCGCCGGTTCTCTCTATCGCTTCGTCTGGAACGTCTTCTGCGACTGGTATCTGGAGCTCATAAAGCCGGTGCTGAATGGCGATGACGCGGCAGCAAAGGCTGAGACGCGGGCCACGGCGGCATGGACGCTCGACCAGATCGTCCATCTGCTGCACCCGTTCATGCCGTACGTGACGGAGGAGCTGTTCCAGTCATTCAGCGACAAGCGCGGCCTGCTGATCTCGCGCAAGTGGCCGGAGTTCAGCGACAAGTATATCGATGATGCCGCTGTCGCGGAGGTCGACTGGGTGATCCGCCTCGTCACGGCGATCCGCTCGACGCGGCAGGATCTCAACGTGCCCCTCTCGGCAAAAGTGCCCGTCACGCTGATCGGCGCTTCGAAGGAGACACAGAAGCGCCTTGCCACCTATCAGGCGCTTACCGAGCGTCGCGAGCGGCTGGAGTTCCAGCCTTTCTCCGATACGCCGCCGAAGGGTGCTGTCCGCGTCGTCATTGACGAGGCCACGGCCTGTCTCGACGTCGCCAGCCTGATCGACCTCAAGACCGAGATTGTGCGCCTCGAAAAGGAGATCGCCAGGCTCAAGGCTGATATCTCCGGCATCGACAAGAAGCTCGGGAATGCCCAGTTCGTGGCGAAGGCGCCGCCTGAAGTCGTCGAAGAACAGCACGAACGCCGCGCCGCGGCGGAAGCTGCCCTCACGAAACTCTCGGACGCGCTCAAGCAGCTGAAAGACGCAGCCTAGCTTCTCGCTTTCCACCGGCGCGCAAACCGTTCTAGCATCGTGCTGTTCACAGGAGCGATCCGATGCGGCGTGTCAGGAGTCTCACGGCCATGCTCGCCCTGATCGCGTGCGTCGGCATGGAGGGCTGCATGGCTGCACCGAAGCCTGAATGGACGCTGCTCATTCACGGCGGCGCAGGCGTGATGCGCCGTGCTGAGATGACGCCTGAAGCCGATGCACAGTATCGCGCCGGCCTCAACGATGCGCTGGAGGCAGGATCCAGGGTTCTCGCCTCTGGCGGCTCGTCGCTCGACGCGGTGGAAGCTGCCGTCCGTGTGCTCGAGGACAACCCCAACTTCAACGCAGGCAAGGGCGCGGTGCTGACGCGTGAAGGCGTCGCTGAACTCGACGCTTCGATCATGGATGGCAGAGACCGCAAGGCCGGCGCGGTCGCGCAGATCCGAACCGTGAAAAACCCGATCCGGGCGGCGCGTCTTGTCATGGAAACAACTGGCCGCGTGATGTTCGCAGGCAAGGACGCCGATGCGCTGGCCGCACAGGGCGGGCTCGACACCGTGCCGCCGGAATACTTCATCACCCCACGCCGTCTTGAGGCCCTTCGCCGCGCCATGGCCGGAACGTTCGCGCCCGAGGACCGCTATGGCACTGTCGGCGCCGTGGCGCTCGACAAGGCAGGCAATCTTGCCGCCGCGACCTCGACCGGCGGCATGAACGCCAAGCCGCCCGGACGCGTGGGCGACAGCCCGATCATCGGGGCGGGGACCTACGCCGACAATGCATCGTGCGCTGTGTCGGCCACTGGCGATGGCGAGTATTTCATCCGCGTGGCCGTCGCCAGGATGATCTGCGCCCGCATGGCGATGCAGAGGTCGAACGCGGAAGAAGCCGCGAAGGACACGCTTGACGAGGTGAAGGCGCTTGGCGGCACAGGCGGCGTGATCGTTCTGGGCCGCGAGGGCGATGTGGCGTTGTCGATGAACACCGAGGGCATGTTCCGCGGCCGCGCGGACTCGACCGGCCGCAAGGAAGTCGCGATCTATGCAGACGAATAGTCCGGCGATTGGTCAGGCAGGCGGCGGCCCTCGCCCGACATAGACCTCGATCTCAGCGATGTGGTCGCCATCGAAACGCACGAACTCGGCGAATCGCGCTGGCGATCCGCCCGAATGCCGGTAACGCACCATGTAGCCGGGGCCGCCGCCGTAGATCTCGATGTCGACGGCATGGACCGCGCCGACATGCGGCCAGATCTCCTCCAGCATCCGGTCGCGGTCGTCGTAGGATCCGAACGGGCTCACATGGCGGAAGCCCGGCAGAAGGATGCGCGTCAGCGTCGCTCGGTCGCGGTCGCGGAAGCAGCGATAGTACTCGTGGATCGTATCCTCATGGGTCATGGCGCGCCCCCTTCGGTCGCGGATGGTCCAATCAAGGGTTCTTGCAGGCAAGTACTTTGACGCACCCTGTCCAGCGACTTATCCCGCGTCATGGCCAAGCTGCAGATACGGTTCACCCGGCTGTCCAACACGCATCACCGCTTCGAGGCCATCCGGCCCGATGGCGGCGTCGAAACGCGGGAACTGGAAACCCGCTCCTTCCTCCTCCATGACCTCGTGCACTACGCGATCGAAAGCGAGGCCGGGCTGCGGAACTCCTTCTATGGTCAGCTCGCCCGAGGAGCCTCCTACGACGATGTGGCCGGCGACGCGGAAGGCGGGAAGACCGAGCTCGTCGTTGGCGCCCTGCAGACCGCCAGCAAGGGCGAGCCTGACCCTGTCGCTTTCGTGGTGCAGCTCCAGGCCTACTGGGGCAATATTGGCGGCCAGCCGCCATCCTGGCTGACGCCGACCCTCATAGCTGCCGCGCTCGAACGCCTCCGCCAGGTGCAGGGTCGCTGGCGCGCAACGAAGTTCGGCGAGGCGATGGAACTGGACTTCGAGGTTTGACTTGTGAGCAAACGCTCACGGGTCCATGCTCAAGAGCAGCGAGAAGGAGGCTGCCATGCAGATGCGCAAGCTCGGCAAGTCCGGACTTGAAATCGCGCCGCTGGTCCTGGGCGGCAACGTGTTCGGCTGGACGGCCGATGCGCCGACATCCTTCGCTGTGCTCGATGCTTTCCTCGATGCAGGTTTCAACGCCGTTGACACGGCCGATGTCTATTCGCGCTGGGCGCCTGGCCATCAGGGTGGGGAATCCGAGACAGTCCTTGGCGACTGGATGAAGGAGCGCGGCAATCGCAACCGTGTTGTCGTCATCACCAAGGTCGGCTCGGAAATGCCGGCGGGAAAGGGTCTCAAGGCCGCCTACATCCAGAGCGCCTGCGAGGCCTCACTCAGGCGCCTCAATACAGATCGCATCGATCTCTATTTCTCGCACTTTCCGGACAAGGAAACGCCGATCGAGGAAACGCTGGAGGCGCACCAGAAGCTCATCGATGCCGGCAAGGTTCGCGCTGTCGGCGGCTCCAACTACGATGCGGCCGGGCTCAGGGAAGCGCTCGACAAGTCTGGCGGCAAGCGCGCTCGCTACACCGTGCTGCAACCGCACTACAATCTGCTGGTCCGCGACCAGTACGAAGGCGCTCTCGAAGACCTTTGCGCGAAGGAAGGCCTT
>DATBNA010000217.1:0-7290 GCA_036554545.1 Hyphomonadaceae bacterium | reverse complement strand
GAAATCCTGGTCGTTGATGACGAGTCCGATATCCGTGAACTGGTCGGCGGCATCCTGCAAGACGAGGGCTTCTCCGTCCGCACGGCGGGAAATTCGACCGACGCCCTCGCGGCGATGCGTACGCGTGCGCCGCGCCTTGTGGTGCTCGATGTTTGGCTGAAGGGCTCCGAGCTCGACGGCCTCGAAATCCTGTCATTGCTGAAGGAGATGGACCCGCTGCTCCCGGTGGTCGTCATCTCCGGCCACGGCACGGTCGAAACGGCCGTCACCGCGATCCGCCGCGGCGCGTACGACTATCTCGAAAAACCCTTCAAGTCGGAGAAGCTGATCGTCACGGTGCAGCGGGCGCTGGAGAATGCGGCGCTGAAACGCGAGAACTCGCATCTTCGCGCGCGGTCCGCCTCATCCCACGAGCTGGTTGGTCGCTCGAGCGTCATGGGCCAGCTCCTTAGCTCGCTCGACAAGGTGTCGCCAACCAACAGCCGCATCCTGATCTCTGGCCCGCCTGGCTCTGGCAAAGAACTGGTCGCACGTCTGATCCATGAGCGCTCGAACCGGGCGCGCGGACCTTTCGTGGTCATCAGCGCAGCGGCTATGGATCCCGATCGCGTGGAATCCGAGCTGTTCGGTGAGGAGTTCGGCGACGGCAAGGCGCCCAAGATCGGGCTCTTCGAGCAGGCACACTCGGGCACGCTGCTGCTGGACGAGATTTCCGATATGCCGATGGCTGTTCAGAGCCGCATTCTGCGCGTGCTTGTCGACCAGCGTTTCCGCCGCCGCAACGGCCGGGACGACGTGACGGTCGATGTGCGGGTGATCTCGACTTCCGCGCGGGACCTCAGGTCGGAGATCGCGGCAGGGCGCTTCCGCGAGGATCTTTACTACCGGCTAAACGTCGTGCCGGTGGATGTGCCGGCGCTGGACCGCCGCCGTGAAGACATTCCGGACCTTGTGAACTACTTCGTGCGGCGCGTCGCCGACGCAACGGGCCTGCAGCCGCGTCCGTTCAGCGAAGACGCCATCGCCGTGCTGCAGGCGAGCGAGTGGCCGGGGAATGTGCGACAGCTGCGCAACGTCGTTGAACGCCTGCTGATCCTCACCAATGGCGAGCCGCCGGGACCGATTACCGCCCAGCACCTGCCGGGCGATGAGAAGAGCGGTGGCGCGTCGGCAGCCGGTTCCATGCAGATGATCTCTATGTCCCTGCGCGATGCACGGGAACATTTCGAGCGCGAATACCTCGCGATGCAGATCACCCGCTTCGGCGGCAATGTTTCGCGTACGGCAGCCTTCATCGGCATGGAGAGGTCGGCTCTCCATCGCAAGCTGAAGGCGCTCGGCGTCGACACGAGCCTCGGCCAGAAAGAGCCGCAAAGCTGAGTTCCAGCCAGCGTCGCGCAAGGGTTAACCCGTCTTTGTGACAGGCGGCGCCGCGCCTTCAGGCGCGTCGGCGCCGTCATGATGTCCATTGAAGCGCCGCCTGTTTTCGCTCCGGCGCGACCGGCCAAGCCATTGCTCACTGCACGCTGGAAGCGTTAAACGTGAGGCAAGGCCCTAACAACACAAGAAGGCTCGGAATATCCAATGTCGTCTGAAAAGAAACAAAACCTGCAAGACATTTTCCTCAACGCCGTCCGTAAGGGGAAAACCCCCCTCACGGTTTTCCTTGTGAACGGCGTCAAACTTCAGGGGATCGTTACCTGGTTCGACAATTTCTGCGTGCTGCTCAAGGGTGAGGGACGTCCTCCCCAGCTGGTGTACAAGCACGCCATCTCGACGATCGCGCCCAACGCGCCGGTCAACCTGTTCGAGAATGAAGAAGACGAGGACTAATTGCCCAAGGATCTGATCGACCGTCGACCGGCTGAGGAAGTCGCGGCGGTCGTGCTGCCCGTGATTGGGGGGGCAGAACCGGCGCGCTCCAGGCTGGAAGAGAGCCAGGGACTGGCGGAGGCGTTGGGCGTGAAGCTGGCGTTCGCAGAGCGGCTCAATGTGCGCGATCCGCAACCGGGGACGCTGTTTGGGTCAGGCCAGCTCAACGCACTGGACAAGCGCATGCATGCCCAGGGCGTGACGCTGCTCATTGTCGATGGCGCGCTGACGCCGGTGCAGCAGCGCAACCTCGAGCAGGACCTCAAGCTCAAAGTCGTCGATCGCACCGGGCTGATCCTGGAGATCTTTGGCCTGCGCGCGCGAACGGCGGAGGGCCGGCTGCAGGTAGAAATGGCGCGGTCGCTTTACGAACGCTCGCGACTGGTGCGGACGTGGACCCACCTTGAACGCCAGCGCGGCGGCTTCGGCTTCCTCGGCGGCCCGGGTGAATCGCAACTTGAAACCGACAGGCGTCTGCTCGACAAGCGCATCGCCGGGTTCAAGCGCGAGCTGGACGATGTGCGCCGTACACGGCGGCTGCAGCGCGAAGGCCGGGCAAGGCGCGGCGCGCCGGTCGCCGCCATCGTCGGCTACACGAACGCTGGCAAGTCGACACTGTTCAACCGGCTGACGGAGTCAGACGTTCTGGCGGCCGACATGCCGTTCGCGACCCTGGACCCGACGGCCCGGGAGATCGTGGCGGCGTCCGGCCGGCGAATAGCGCTGGTCGATACCGTCGGTTTCATCACCGATCTGCCGACCACGCTGGTCGCAGCCTTTCGCGCTACCCTCGAAGAGGCGATGGAGGCCGACCTCCTGATCCATGTGCGCGACATCGCCCATCCCGATACCGAGCATCAGGCCGAGGATGTCCACCGCATCCTCGAGCAGCTTTCGCAGGAAACCGGGCTGGCTATCCCGCCGGTGATCGAAGTCTGGAACAAGGCTGACGCGCTGGACGAGACCACACGGTCGGTCCTGGCGTCGCGCGCTGCCGGACATCATCCTCCGGCCCTACTGGTCTCCGCCCTGACCGGGCAGGGGACAGACGAGCTTCTCTTCGCCATCGAGGCGGCCTTGTTCCGCAATCGCCGCCCGCGGGAAGTGATAATACCGGCTGCGGACGGCAGGCTTCACGCCTGGCTCTACAAGAACTGCGAGGTCGCGTCCGAAACGCTGTCGGGCGAGGAAGACCTGAAGCTTGAAGTCTTCATGACCGACGATGATGTCGCCCGCTTCAAGGCGATGTCGCCGGAGGTTTCGGTCAGGGAATGAGCGGGATGGTGCTGCCGGGGAGGATTGAACTCCCGACCTCAGCCTTACCAAGGATGCGCTCTACCACTGAGCTACGGCAGCATCCCGCGGAGGCGTCCGCATAACGGAAACGCTTTGCCGTGGGAAGGGCCATGGGAAAGTGACGGCTGGGAAAGGTGAGAATGTCACGGAAAGACCCGGAAAAGCCGCAGAAACCGGCCTCCAACGCGGACAAGCGCAAGGAGCGGCTGGCCGAGGCGTTGCGCGCAAATCTGAAGCGGCGGAAGGCCGCGCGGTTGACGCCGCCATCGGGCCGGCAAGATCGCTCCGGGGAATAGCCCGCGCCGCGCCTTGCCGACGCCGAAATCGGGTTCATAACGTCGCCAATGGACAAGCTTTCGATTCTCGGAAACGGCCCGCTTGAAGGCCGCATCCCGATCTCCGGCGCCAAGAACTCGGCGCTGAAGCTGATGGCGGCGTCGCTCCTGTGCGAGCAGCCGCTGGTGCTCACAAACATGCCGAACCTGGCGGACACGCGCTTCATGGCGCGGCTGCTGCAGAGCCTTGGGGTCGTGGTCGAGTGGCCCACAGGCGAGGCGCTGTGCCGCCTGCATGCCGAGAACATCACCTCAACCATCGCTCCCTATGACCTCGTGCGGAAGATGCGGGCGACGTTTAACGTGCTCGGCCCGCTGTTGGCGCGCGTGGGGCATGCGACGGTGTCGCTGCCCGGCGGATGCGCCATCGGCGCGCGGCCGGTGGATCTGCACCTCAAGGCCTTCGAGGCGATGGGCGCCGACATCGTCATCGAGGAAGGCTATGTGAAGGCTGCCGCGCTGCGCGGTCTCAAGGGCGCACACATCAACTTCCCCTTTGTTTCTGTTGGCGCAACCGAGCACGCTATGCTGGCGGCCGCCTTGGCCAATGGCGAAACGGTCCTGGAGAACGCAGCTTGCGAGCCGGAGATCGGCGACCTCGCGATTTGTCTCAACGCCTGCGGCGCGCGGATCACGGGCTATGGCACGCCAGTCATTCACATCCGCGGCGTTGCAAAACTCACCGGCGCGCGCCACGACGTCATCGCCGATCGCATCGAGGCTGGAACCTTCGCCATAGCCGCCGCCGCGACGGGCGGCAGCGTCTTCCTGGAAGGGGCCCGCGGCGAGGACCTCGGCGCCCTGATCGACGCCCTTCGCCATGCAGGCGTTGCCGTCGACATCGAGAGCAAAGGGATTCGCGTTACACGCAGCGGCGGGGTCAGGCTCAAGGCTGTCGATATCGAGACGCGTCCACATCCAGGCTTCCCGACCGACCTGCAGGCACAGTTCATGGCGCTGATGACTGTTGCGGAGGGGACCAGCACAATCCGCGAGAACATTTTCGAAAACCGCTTCATGCATGCACCGGAACTGAACCGGCTCGGCGCCGACATCACGGTCCGCGGCAACGAAGCCATCGTGCATGGCGTGCAAAAGCTGCGCGGCGCACCCGTGATGGCGACCGACCTTCGCGCCTCTGTCAGCCTGGTCATCGCGGCGCTGGTCGCCGAAGGAGAGACCACCGTTAACCGGATCTACCACCTCGACCGGGGCTTTGAGCGGCTGGAAGAAAAGCTCGGCCGGTGCGGCGCCAAGATCACCCGCCAGGCCGGCTCCGACTGAGGTTTCAGCCCGGGCTGGTTCGGCTGGAGCCGGGCTGCGATCTGGTCTAGTGAGTTCCGACCTAAACCCGGTTTCTTGCGGCCCTCGCGCGTTCCAGCATGAGCGGCACATGGCTCATGGAGCGAACGGCGTATGGAGGCGAACGTTCTGAGGCTGCTGGCTGAGGATTCCGAGGAACTCGGGATCGTGGCGGCTGCTGTCCAGGACTCGCTGGTGAAACCGGAGGACATCAAGTTCAACAAGAAGGCGCGGACCTTCGGACTGGAGATCAACCGCTTTCAGTGGGAAAGGGCAGGGAAGCGGCCGCCATTTTTTCGCTCTCGCGCCGTTCTGGCGTTCGCCGGCGTCGAGACAGTGCGGAGTCGCGGTGTCTCCAGAGACATAGATGCTGTCCATGACTTGCTCGACATCCGTTTCGACCCTGCGGCCGAACCACCGGGCGGAACGTTGACGCTCACCTTTGCCGGCAAGACCCAGATCCAGCTCGCTGTCGAATGCATCGACGTGACGCTGATGGACACGGGGACAGCCTGGCCCACGCCGCGCAAGCCCGATCACGGGAAGAAGGCATGAATACGCGCCGTTTCAACGCCGAAGCGCCGGGCTTTGCGGAGGAGTTCGCGAAGTTCCTGAGCCTGCGCCGCGCGCAAGGTTCCGAGGATGTGTTCGCGGCGGCTGCCGCGATAGTGAAGGATGTTCGCGCGCGCGGGGGCGCAGCCGTCTCCGAGTACACTCAGCGGTTCGACAGGATAGTTGTCGACCCCCAGACCTTGACGGCTAACGGTATCGATCTCTTCGAGGCGGCCGAGCGTTGCAAGACCGAGGTCCGCGAGGCGCTCGACTTCGCGGCTGCGCGCATCGAGGCCTACCACAGGCAACAGCGCCCCGCGGATCACAGCTTCAAGGACAAGGAAGGTCTGGAGCTCGGCTGGCGCTGGACCGCGATCGATGCGGTCGGCCTGTACGTGCCGGGCGGCCGCGCCAGCTATCCTAGTTCCGTCCTGATGAACGCCATTCCGGCGAAAGCGGCCGGCGTCACACGCCTGGTGATGACAGCGCCGGTTCCCGGCGGCGAATTCAATCCCGCCGTCGCCTACGCGGCCGTCCGCGCAGGCGTCACTGAGTTTCATCCCATCGGCGGAGCGCAGGCCGTCGCGGCGCTGGCCTACGGCGCAGGCAAACTCAAGCCGGTCGACAAGATCGTCGGGCCGGGCAACGCATATGTCGCCGCCGCCAAGCGCATCGTCTTCGGCGATGTCGGCATCGACACGATAGCGGGTCCCTCTGAGATCACAGTTGTCGCCGACAACAGGAACAAGCCGGAGTGGATTGCCGCCGACCTGCTGTCGCAGGCTGAGCACGATCCCATGGCGCAATCGATTCTCGTCACCGACGATGCGGCTTTCGCGGACCGCGTGCTTGACGCGGCAAGGACGATGCTGGGCAAGTTGTCGCCGGCGGCCGTCGAAAGCTGGCGCGATCACGCAGCTGTTGTGATTGCACCGCTGGGCCACGCCGCCGCCATCGTCAACCAGATCGCGCCGGAGCACGTTGAGATTGCCACCGCCGATCCCGACGCCATCGCGAAGGACGTCAGGCACTCTGGCGCCGTCTTCCTCGGCCGCTGGGCGCCGGAGGCGCTGGGCGACTACGTCACCGGCTCCAACCACGTCTTGCCGACATCCGGCGCCGCGCGTTTTGCATCCGGCCTCTCGGTGCTCGACTTCATGAAGCGAACGTCGATCCAGCGTGTCTCCGAACAGGGGTTCAACGCGCTCGCAAGCGCCGCCGAAACTCTTGCCGAAGCCGAAGGGCTTCCCGCGCACCGCATGTCTGTCTCAATCCGTCGAGGCGGCGGATGACCGACAAGGCCCGCATCGTCTCGATCGAAATCGACGAGAAGAGCCTGGCGCCAGCCGGGCCGGATGCGGATCACGAACGCAAGGTGGCCATATTCGACATCATTGAAGGCAACACATTTCGTGTCCTCGGTCACGACGGCGGTCCCTACACAGTCGTGCTGTCGCTTGCGGACAACCGGCTCGTTTTCGATGTCGCCGAGGAGAACGGATCGCCGGTCCGCAAGATAATGCTGTCCCTCACCACGCTGCGCCGGGTGATCAAGGACTACTTCATGATCTGCGACAGCTATTACGACGCCATCCGCAATTCGACGCCTTCCCAGATCGAGGCCATCGACATGGGCCGGCGCGGCCTCCACAACGAGGGCTCGCAGATCCTGACCGAAAAGCTGGCCGACAAGGTGGAGGTGGACTTCGACACTTCCCGCCGACTGTTCACCCTGGTCTGTGCGTTGCACGCCCGAGGATAGAATCGCGGGAAATCGACGGAATCGACGAATCCCCGGTAATGCGTGTATAGGACCCCGGCCAAGACCAGCCGCCAACCAAGAGGAGTTGCATGGCGAAGGAAGAACTTATCGAGTTTGAAGGCACGATCGTGGAGCTTCTGCCCAACGCCACGTTCCGGGTGAAGCTGTCCA
>DATBNA010000216.1:0-5640 GCA_036554545.1 Hyphomonadaceae bacterium | reverse complement strand
GGGTTTCGATCGACAGCCGCAGCATTGCTGCAGGGGACATTTTTGTTGCCATCAGGGGCGAGCGGAATGACGGGCATGATTTCGTCGAAACCGCGCTCAAGGGTGGGGCAGGGATCGCCGTCGTCTCGCGCCGGACACCGGCAATGGAGCAGGCGGGCGCGCTGCTCCTCGTCGATGATCCGCTGAAGGCGCTCGAGCGCCTCGGCATCGCGGCGCGGGCGAGGAGTGCCGCACCCATCATTGCCGTGACCGGCAGCGTCGGCAAGACATCGACCAAGGAGATGCTGCGCCTCGCCTTGTCAGCTTCGGGACTGACACATGCATCCGCCGCTTCGTTCAACAATCACTGGGGCGTGCCGCTGACGCTTGCCCGCATGCCGCGCGATACAGAGCGGGCGATCTTCGAGATCGGCATGAACACGCCGGGCGAGATCGCGCCGCGTTCGAAGATGGTGCGGCCGCACATCGCCATGATCACCCGGATCGCGCCCGCGCACCTTCAGGGCATGGGCTCGGTCGAGGGCGTTGCCGACGAAAAGAGCCAGATCTTTGCGGGCCTGGAACCCGGCGGCGCGGCGATCCTGCCGGAGAAGGACCATTTCTTTGCGCGACTGAAAGCGGCCGCGCTGAAGCTGCAACCCTCGGCGGATGTGATGACTTATGGCGGGTCGCGCGGGCCGAAAAGCGCAACGCCGTTGAGCTACCGCACGGATGGCCGCACGTCGCAGATCGAGATCGATGTCCTCGGCAATACCGTGACAGTGAGCCTCGACGCCGTAGGCGAGCACTGGGCCGCCAACGCGGCTCTGGCGCTGCTGGCCTCAGTCGTTGCCGGAGTTGCGCCAAAGCAGGCGGCCGAGGCGCTGTCGGGCTATGCGCCGCCGGCGGGGCGGGGCGTCGCCGAGACGCTGAAGTTGCCAAAGGGCGGGGAGTTCGTCCTCGTCGATGATGCCTACAACGCCAACCCGGAATCGATGCGGGCGGCCATCGAAGGCTTCGCCCAGCGGCCCGGTCGAAAGGTCATAGCGCTGGGAGAAATGCGCGAACTCGGCGAGGGAAGCGCCGCGCTGCACGCCGGCCTCGCCGGGTCGATTATCGCGGCCAATGTTTCGGCTGCGATTCTTTCCGGCGGCGAGATGAGTCATCTCGCCGCAGAGCTGAGGCGCCGCGCCGCACACATCCGAGTCGAACATGTCACAGGACCGGGGGAAGCCACCGAAGTCGCCAAAAGCTGGTTGCAACCCGGGGACGCGGTCTTGATCAAAGGTTCGAATGCATCCGGCATGGCGCGCGTTGGAACGGCGCTCCGCAAGCTGAGCGAGGACGCCGGACAGCCGCAGAAAGCGTCAGGGGCGTCAGATGCTGTATGAACTTCTCTCGCCCTATGCGGGCGACCTCAACCTATTCAGCTTCACCACGTTCCGCGTCGCGCTTGCCCTGGCGACGGGCCTGATCCTGACACTGATCTTCGGCCATCCGATGATCCTCTGGCTGCGCCAGAAGCAGGGCAAGGGCCAGCCCATCCGCAGCGATGGTCCGGAAAGCCACCAGTCGAAAAAAGGCACGCCCACCATGGGCGGCTTACTGATCCTGTTCGGCATCGCCGCCGGCACGCTGCTCTGGGCCGACCTCAAGAACCAGTATGTCTGGATCGTCTTCCTGGTGACACTCGCGTTTGGCGGGGTCGGCTTCATCGACGACTACCAGAAGGTGACCAAGAAGGGCACGGCGGGACTCTCCGGCAAGATCCGCCTGCTGATGGAATTCGCGATCGCTGGCGCCGCGGTGTTCTGGATCACGCAATACGCGCCGATGATGGTCGACCAGGCGGTCGCCGCCGGAAACCTGTCGGAGCCGCCGCCGGCGCATTTCGAGACGTCGCTGGCGCTGCCCTTCCTCAAGAACTTCCTGTTTGACCTGACGCTCTATGGTTTCATCGCTTTCGGCGCTTTCATCATTGTCGGCGCGGGTAATGCGGTGAACTTCACCGATGGCCTCGATGGTCTCGCCATCGGGCCGGTGATGATCGCGGGCGCAACCTTCGGCTTCATCGCCTACGCCTGCGGTACGCCGCGCTTTGCCGACTATCTCCTGCTGACGCCGACGCCGGGTACGGCGGAGCTCGCCGTCGTGGCGGGGTCGCTGGTTGGCGGCGGCCTCGGCTTCCTCTGGTACAATGCGCCGCCCGCGCGCGTGTTCATGGGCGACACTGGCTCGCTGGCGCTGGGCGGCGGTCTTGGCACCATGGCGGTGTGCGTGAAGCACGAGCTGGTGCTTGGCATCGTCGGCGGGCTGTTCGTCCTGGAAGCCCTCTCCGTGATGATCCAGGTCGTCGTTTTCAAGATGACCGGGAAGCGCGTCTTCAAGATGGCGCCGATCCACCACCATTTCGAAAAGCTCGGATGGTCGGAGCCGACAGTCGTGATCCGCTTCTGGATCATCGCTTTCCTGCTCGCGCTCGCGGGCCTCGCCACGCTGAAGCTGAGGTAGGGCACGCTTGATCCCCGTTCGCGCATTCGAGGGAAAGGACGTCGCGGTTTTCGGCCTCGGCCGGAGCGGCATTGCGACGTCGAAAGCCCTGATGGCCGGCGGCGCGCGCGTGTGCGCGTGGGATGACAACGAGAATGCGCGGAAGGCGGCGGAGGCGGCAGGCGTGCCGCTGGTCGATCTCAATCGCCGCGACTGGCAGAACTTTGCCGCACTGGTGCTGTCACCGGGGATTCCGTTCCGCTTTCCCGAGCCGCACCGTTTCGTGCGCATGGCGCAGATGGTCGGCGTGCCGGTTATCGGCGACATGGAGCTGTTCGCGCGGGCGGTGAACGATCTCAAGGAGTTCGAGCGGCCGCGCATTGTGGGCATCACCGGCACCAACGGCAAGTCGACAACGACGGCGCTTGTTGGCCATATCCTGCGGGTGAGCGGCAAGGATGTGCGCGTCGGCGGCAATATCGGGGTCGGCGTGCTCGACCTCGACAAACTGCACGGTGCGGCGATCTATGTGCTGGAGCTGTCCAGCTATCAGCTCGACCTTGTCGAGTCGCTGAAGTGCGATGTGGCGGTGATGCTCAACCTGTCGCCGGACCATCTGACACGTCATGGCGGGATGGACGGCTATGTGCAGGCCAAGCGCCGCATCTTCAGGAACCAGGGTCCGGCCGACTGGGCGATCGTCGGCGTCGACGACACGCGCAGCCAGGTGATGGCGACGCAGCTGACAGCGGAAGGCCTGCGCAAGGTGATGCCGATCTCGGCGGAGTACGGTCTTGGCCGCGGCGTTTCCGTGCTCGATGGCCAGCTTGCCGATTCGATGATGGGCCGGTCAGTGGCGCCGCACGATATATCCCGCGCCAGGGCCCTGCCGGGTCGCCACAACGATCAAAACGCGGCCGCAGCCTATGCAGTGTGTCGAGCCCTCGGACTTGAGCCCAACGACATTCTCTCGGCGATTGAGAGCTTCCCGGGCCTGCCGCATCGTCTGGAGACGATCGGCGTGATCGACGGCGTCCGCTTCATCAATGACTCGAAGGCGACGAACGCGCAGGCGGCGGAGCAGGCGCTGCGCGCTTTCCCGAACGCGTTCTGGATCGTCGGCGGCCGTCCGAAGGAGGAGGGGATCGACGATCTTGCGCCGTACTTCCCGCAGATCCGCAAGGCTTACCTGATCGGTGAATCGACGGAGGCCTTCTCGCGCGCTCTCGCCGGCAAGGTCGAGGCCGTGAAGTCGCGAACGCTCGATGTCGCCGTGGAGGCGGCGTTCAATGACGCTCGGGCCTCGGGCGCGCCAAATCCGGTAATACTTTTCTCACCTGCCTGCGCCAGCTTTGACCAGTTTCGCGACTTCGAGCAGCGTGGCGAAGCTTTCCGGCAGGCAGCCACGCAGCTCGTAAGGCGCCGCTCGCCAACCGAACCTGCGTGACGCCATGCAGATCTTTCGCAGGTCTGACGCTTCGCCCCTCGCCGAGTGGTGGCGCACCGTCGACAAGGGCCTCATCGCCGCAATCCTGATGCTGCTGGCTTCGGGGCTGGTTCTGTCGCTGGCGGCAGGACCGGCGGCGGCGAGCCGGCTGGGCTATGAGGATCCATTCTACTTCGTCTACCGGCAGGCGTCGTTCGCCATAGCGGCGGCCGTGGTGCTGTTTGCATCTTCGCTGTTCGACGAGATGTGGGCGCGGCGCGTGTGCGCCGTGCTGTTCGTCATCTGCTTCGTGATGATGGCGCTGCTGCTGCTGATCGGTCATGAGGCCAAGGGTGCGACGCGCTGGCTGCGCATCGGCGGGTCGACCTTCCAGCCATCGGAGATCATCAAGCCGGCGCTGATCGTGCTGTCGGCGTGGCTGCTGGCGCAGCGGGACAGGTTCCCGGCAGGGCCCTGGGCGCCGATTGCGTTTGCTTTCTACGCGGTGACGGTGGGCCTGCTGCTGTTGCAGCCGGATGTCGGACAGGCGGCGCTGCTGAGCGCCGGGTTCATCATTGTCTTCTTCGTTGCGGGCCTGCCGTGGATCTGGGCGGCGTCCTTCATCGTCGGCGGCGCGGGGCTGGGATGGGGGCTCTATGCCCTGCTGCCGCACGTGCGCCAGCGGGTGAACGCCTTCCTCAACCCGACCGAGTACGACACCTACCAGATCGACAAGGCGCGCGAGGCGATCGAGCGCGGCGGCATGTTCGGCGTGGGGCCGGGCGAGGGCACGGTGAAGCGCGTGCTGCCGGATGCGCACACCGACTTCATCTATTCGGTGGCCGGCGAGGAATTCGGGCTGATGCTGTGCGTGTTCCTGACGCTGCTGTTCGCGGTGATCTCGATCAAGGGCGTGATCGGGGCGGCGAAGCAGACAGACATTTACCAGCGCGCCGCCGGTGTCGGACTTTATTCGCTTTTCGGCCTGCAGGCTGTCATAAACATGTCCGTCAATCTGAGTCTCATCCCGCCCAAGGGGATGACGCTGCCGCTGGTGTCGTCCGGCGGATCGTCGCTCCTGGGATCGGCGCTGACGCTCGGCCTGGCGCTGGCGCTGACAAGGAAACAGCCGGAAACGGCGCGGTGGCATCTGAAGCAGGCGTGAGGGCATGAAGCCTCTGGTGGTCATCGCAGCGGGCGGCACGGGCGGACACATGTTCCCGGCGCAGGCGTTTGCCGATGAGATGCGCGCGCGCGGCTGGACCATTGCGCTGGTGACTGACGAGCGCGGCAAGAAGTATGCGGCGAATTTTCCGGCGGACTGGAGGCTGGAGGTCGAGGCGGCGACTTTCGGCTCGAAGATGCCGCACAAGCTGCTGGGTTCGGCGCTGAAGCTGCGCAAGGGCACGGCGATGGCGCGCCAGAACTTCGAGAAGACGCGGCCGTCGCTGATCGCAGGCTTCGGCGGATATCCGTCCTATCCGTCGCTGTCGGCGGCGCGGGAGCTCAGGATCCCGATCCTGATCCATGAACAGAACTCCGTGCTGGGCCGCGTGAACCGTCTCTTTGCGTCGCAGGCCAAGTTCGTTGCATGCGGGTTCGAGCGACTGGACAAGCTGCCGCCACAGGCAGCGGACCGCAAACGCGTCGTCGGCAATCCGGTGCGCACCCTGATCAAGGCGGTGCGGGAGAAGCCGTATCCTGAGCTGTCGGATAACGGGCCGCTGAACATTCTTGTGACGGGT
>DATBNA010000205.1:0-2570 GCA_036554545.1 Hyphomonadaceae bacterium | reverse complement strand
CATCCCGGACGGCGAGAGCGCCGGTCCGAAAGAGAGCGTGCGTCTCACGAGATGTTTGAAAACTGAAGCACCGATGCACGGCAATGCCTTGCACAATCGCCCTTGCACAACCGGCTGACCGACCCCACTCTCATCGCCTGTGTTCAACTTAGCGAAAGGAGGTGATCCGATGTCAGTCACTATGAGCAGGGGCTTGGCCCTGACGGTCGATCTGTCGTTTGGAGCACTCTCCGTTCGCAGTATCGTCTGATCGGGCTCGGGATCGCCCAACTGCATTAAGGCAGCGCGATCCTTCGAAGCCAGGGGCATAGCCCCGCTCACTTGACGGGAAGGGCCGCCGGCATGCGCCGCGCGGCCCTTCTTGTTTCTTGTGCGCCGATAAGCCCTTATGCCTCCTGCCTGTCGGGAGGGATGGATGGCTCGCACCCAGCTGTTTGCACGCGTTCGCCGCGCTCTGGTCAGGGCCCGCGCCGCCCTGCCCGATGCGCCGCCACCGGGTCCGCGCGCCATCAGCCGCCGCGCCGCGCTCGCGATGATGGCTGCAGCCGCCGCGTGCGCGCCGCGTGCAGGTTCGACCACAGCCAGCGACGGGCCAGTCGCAATCGTCGGCGGAGGAACCTCCGGCCTCGTCGTCGCCTGGAGGCTCGCCAATGCCGGACGGTCTGCAGAGATATTCGAATCGAGCGGCCGCACGGGCGGCCGGATGTTCACGCTCCGCAACTTCACGCCGGAAGGCCATTTCTGCGAACTCGGCGGCGAACTGGTCGACTCAAACCACACCGCGCTGATCGACCTCTGCAAGGAGCTCGGCCTCGGCATCCAGCGCCTGCGGCCGGAGAACGATCCCGCCACCGACGTCTTCGACATCGGCGGCAAGCAGTACACCGTGAACGATCTGCTCGACCCCGAAGCGCAGACCGGCGCCTTCATCCCGGTCGCGCAGAAGATCGCCATCGACCAGGCGGCGCTGCTCGACGCCGACGAGAACTGGACGCCTCGCGCCTTCGAACTCGACGCCCTGCCGCTGTCGCAATATCTCGAAAGCCTGAAGGCGACCGCAGAGCCGTGGGTGATCAGCCTGCTTGCGCTGGCCTATCACGGCGAATACGGCATCCCGCTGGAGGAGCAGTCCTCGCTGAACCTTGTCGACTTTATCGGGGTCGACGCCTCGCAGGAATTCGCCATGTTCGGCGACAGCGACGAGGCGCATCGCATCGCCGGCGGAAACGGCACGCTGCCCGAAACGCTCACTCAGCGCCTTTCCGCTGCGCCCCTGGCCGACCGCACAGCGATCAACCTGCGTCATGAGCTGACGTCGATCGCCCGCGATGGTGACAACATCAAGCTGACCTTCAGGGGCGCCGACGGCGCCCCGGTCGAGAAGAGCTACTCACGCGTCGTGCTCGCCCTTCCCTTCACCCGCCTGCGCGAAGTGCAGGGCGTCGATACACTGGGACTCACGCCCGAGAAGCTGAAGGCGATCGCCGAGCTCGGCTATGGGGTCAACGCCAAGCTGATGGTTGGCACATCCTCGCGGCCCTGGACCGGATCGCTGATGGGTATCAACACGCCGCTCTCGGGCTCTATCTATTCCGACCGCGGCTTCCAGATCATCTGGGATACCAGCGCCGGACAGGTCGGAACAGGCGGCGTGATCACCAACTTCCTCACTGGCGATCTCGCAAGGGGCGAGGAAGCCGGCGCGCTGGCCAACCTGCAGAAGAGTCTTGAATCGCTGTCCCCCGATTTCGCCAAGGCGCTGACCCCGAATGTACGCGCCAGCTTTTTCTGGCCAAACCATCCCCACACCAAGGCGAGCTACGCCGGCTGCAAAACCGGTCAGTACACGGCGTTTCTCGAGCATGCAGCACAAAGCGAACTCGATGGCCGGCTGCTCTTTGCTGGCGAACACACCAGCGCCGATTTCGTCGGCTTCATGAACGGCGCAGTGGATGCCGGCGAACGCACGGCGAAGGAGCTGCTTGCGACTTCGTGATCCGGGAACCTTCCTTCCTCACACAGGTTGAAGAACCAGGTAGTGAGGGAGACCTTCATGAACCTCCTGGTTATCGGAGGCGCGTTCCTCGGAGCGTTGTTGTCGAACTCGGCCAGCCCCGAGGCGCCGTTGGAAACGCCAATATCTTCGACAGTGGAACAGCATGCGCAAAAGAATCCTGTGCCCCGTACGGAACCCGCACAAAGGACCGCGCTGCCCCCTGCCTCGGCGTCCGAAAACCGAGGCTGGATGACGCGCGAACTCCGCGTTGATCAAAAGACGGGCGATACGACGGAAATCAGGGTTATCGGCTTTACCGATTAGGCCGGACTCAAGCCCGGCTTGCCGTGGGGCGCGCGCCGCGCGATCCTACGGGCATGGCCGAAGCGCAGGAACGCTACCGCACATTTCAAGAGTTCTATCCATTCTACCTGACGGAACACGTGAACCCCGTCAGCCGGCGGCTGCATGTGATAGGCACGACGCTGGTTGTGCTTTGTCTGATCGCCGCTGTCGTCACGCTGAACTGGCAGTTCCTCATAGCTGCGCCGCTGATCGGATACGGCTTCGCCTG
>DATBNA010000180.1:0-7649 GCA_036554545.1 Hyphomonadaceae bacterium | reverse complement strand
GGCATAGCGCGCGAGATCGCCGACCAGTTCAAGGTTCCGATCCAGGAAGCGCCGGCGCGTGTGGCGGCGCTGGCCGATCAGCGCAAGAAGCTGGAGGCGGAACTCGCCGATGCGCGCAAGAAGCTCGCCATGGGCGGCGGCGGCGGCGCAG
Organism: Hyphomonadaceae bacterium; assembly: GCA_036554545.1. Classification (GTDB taxonomy): domain Bacteria; phylum Pseudomonadota; class Alphaproteobacteria; order Caulobacterales; family Hyphomonadaceae; genus UBA7672. Next base: position 7,498 of record DATBNA010000180.1, on the reverse strand, counting down.
GCGCGGGGCCAGAGGATATCAACGGCGTCAAGTTCATCGGCAAGGTCGTCGATGTGCCCGCCAAGGACCTCAAGGGCCTTGCCGACGAGGCGAAGAAGTCGCTCGGCTCGGGCGTCGTCGTGTTCGTCGCCACCAGCGAGGGCAAGGCAACCGTGGTCGTCGGCGTCACCGACGACCTGACCAAGCGCTTCCCCGCGGGCGAGCTTGTGACCAAGGCGGTGCAGGCGGTCGGCGGCGCCAAGGGCGGTGGTCGGCCCGACATGGCGCAAGGCGGTGGTCCCGACGGCGCGAAGGCCGCCGATGCGATTGCGGCTGTAAAGGCCGCGCTGGCCGGCTAGACGACCGCCGCTCGCGGGCTAGGCTCCCGGCAAACGTCGGGAGGATTTCATGAGACGCCTGGCAGGGTTGGCGCTTCTCGCGCTGGCGGCATGCGCAAGCACCGAACGGCAGAATTCGGTGAGCGTGGGCTCGCCGCCGCTGTGCGCGCGGGACGCGCAGCTTGGCGATGTGGTCGTGGCGCCGCTGACGCGCTGGCGGCCGGACCAGAAGGAAAAGGAAGATCGGGCGGCGATCGCGCAGGGCGCCATTGGCGAGGCGTTCAAGAGCGTTCCGTGCGCTGCGAGCGTGAGGGTCCTGCCAATTGCGCCCGACGGCGATGTCTCGGCGAAGCTGGCGCAGGCGAAGGCCGAGGGCGCCGAAACGGCGGTGGTGATCCATGTCGACGAGCTGGGCCCGATCCTGATCGTTTCCTTTCCCGCGCTGTGGAGCACCTGGAGCGATGTCAGGTTCAACCTCGAGGCCGTCGACCTCGCGAGCGGCGCCACGAAGCTGAAGCTCGACCATCACCGCAAGGTCGGCGGCGCATTCGACGTGCGCGGGGTCGGGCCGCTGCAGGCGGAAATGGAGGCGGCGCTCGGCGAGGTGATCGCCGGAGGTCCGGCCTAGTTCCTTGCCGTCAGCGTGCGGCTGGCCCCGCCGTCGCGCAGCGTGACACTGGTGTCGCGCCGGTTGGTGAGCGCAGAGACGCCGGAGAGCATCTGCACGCCCGGCTCTGTCTTGTCGTCCATCAGGATGAAGCCCGAGCCTCGTGCCGACGCGCCGAGCTTGACGCGGATCTGTCCCTTCTCGTCGCGCATTCGGAACACGGCTTCGCCGGACTCTTCCACGAAGAACTGCCCGCGGACCTGCCCGGACTTGTCGACGAGTTCGATGCGCTGGGTGCGAAGCGTGTCCGTGGGCTCGGGCGCAGCCTGTGCGCGACTGGTGGTAAGGCCAACGACGACGACCGCGGCGGCGGCGACGTTGACAAGAGTGAGGCCGATCAGCGGCAAGCGGGAGAGGGCAGGTTTCATAGGGCGTCCTCCAGATGCGGAAAGGATCGACCCGACTGTGACAGCAACAAGGCCCGCGGATTGCTCCGCGGGCCCTGTCTCGAATTCTTGAAGAAGATTACGCGGCTTACTACGTCATCGCTTCCTGGAAGTTGGCGGCGACCTTTTCGATGAAGCCTTCGGTGGTGAGCCAGGGCTGGTCGGGTCCGATGAGCAGCGACAGGTCCTTGGTCATGAAGCCGGCCTCGACCGTGGCGATCACGGTTTTCTCGAGCGTTTCGGAAAAGCGCGCCAGTTCCGCATTGTTGTCGAGCTTGGCGCGGTGCGCGAGGCCGCGCGTCCAGGCGAAGATCGAAGCGACCGAGTTGGTCGAGGTCGACTTGCCTTCCTGGTGGGCGCGGTAGTGGCGCGTGACCGTGCCGTGGGCGGCTTCGGCTTCGACCGTCTTGCCGTCCGGCGTCATCAGCACGGACGTCATCAGGCCGAGCGAGCCATAGCCCTGCGCGACGGTGTCGGACTGGACGTCCCCGTCATAGTTCTTGCACGCCCAGACATAGCCGCCGGACCATTTCAGCGAGGCGGCGACCATGTCGTCGATCAGGCGGTGTTCGTACGTGCCCTTGAACGCGGCGAACTTGTCCTTGAACTCCGCGTCGAACACTTCCTGGAAGATGTCCTTGAAGCGGCCGTCATAGGCCTTGAGGATCGTGTTCTTGGTCGACAGATAGACCGGCCATTTGCGGTTGAGGCCGTAGTTGAACGAGGCGCGCGCGAAATCGCGGATCGACTCATCGAGATTGTACATGCCCATGGCGACGCCGGCGCCGGGGAAGTCGAACACGTCGTAGGTCGTGGGCGCGCCGCCATCAGACGGCGTGAAGGTCATCGTCAGCTTGCCCTTGCCCGGCACCCTGAAGTTGGTGGCCTTGTACTGGTCGCCGTAGGCGTGGCGGCCGACCACGATGGGCTGCGTCCATCCGGGCACCAGGCGCGGCACGTTCTTCATCACGATCGGCTCGCGGAAGATGACGCCGCCGAGGATGTTGCGGATCGTGCCGTTGGGCGAGAGCCACATCTTCTTGAGGTTGAATTCCTTCACTCGCGCTTCGTCAGGCGTGATGGTCGCGCACTTCACCGCGACGTTATACTTTTTGGTCGCCTCTGCCGCATCGACCGTCACCTGGTCGTTGGTGGCGTCGCGGTTCTGCACCGAGAGATCGAAGTATTTCAGGTCGATGTCGAGATAGGGAAGGATCAGGCGCTGCTTGATGATGTCCCAGATGATGCGGGTCATCTCGTCCCCGTCCATTTCGACGACAGGATTGGCGACCTTGATGACAGGCATGAAGCAGCTCCTTGGGCGGCGTAACGCAGGTTCTGCGCGGGGCTATAGCAGAGGTTTTCCGATGCACAATGGGCGGCGGAAATTCGTCAAAACCCCGCCGGGATGGGCGATGACGGCCGGTTTTGATAGGGTTCGGTCAGCAATGGGAAAGCCGCCGATGAGAACCCGGCAAGTTGTGATCGCCCTGGTGATGGGCGTCGTCGTTCTGGGACAGGCAAGCGCCCAGGAGGCCGGCGCGCCAAACGTTCAGTTTGAGGCTGAGCAGCAAGCAGCTCGCGAGGCGATTGTGGCCGCCGAAAAGCGGCTCAATGCTGGAGAGCGTGGGCCAGACAGCGAGCCTTGCAAGCTGATGGGCGACTTTTTCCTTCACACCGTGAAGGCCGCCGTTGCAGCCGGCGCGAAGTCACGCATCGCGGACTGGTCCGAACTTACCTGGCAGGAACAGGACGCAGTAAAGGAATGGATGAAAGGCCCCTACAACCGAAACCTGCGACTTCGTCAGTTTGCATGCACGGACAGACCATGACAAAGCCTCCCTTCGAACTCCGCGCCATCGATCATGTCGTGCTGATCGTCGACGACCTTGAGGCCGCGGTGAAATGGTATGGAGAAGTCGTAGGCGCCACGGAGGAGCACAGCCTCCGCGAGTTCGGCATGGTGCAGCTGCGGGCCGGGGCGTCGATGATTGACCTGGTGGATGCGGCATCAGAAGAAGGGAAGTGGGCGCGGCCGCGGGTCGAGGGCGGTCGGAACCTCGATCACCTCTGTCTGGAGATCGGGCCCGTCACCAAGCAAGCGATGCTGGCTCACCTCAGGAAGCACCGCCTTGAGGTCGAGGAAGAAGGCCTGCGGATGGGGGCAAAGGGCCAAGGCTATTCCTGGTACATCCGCGATCCGTGGGATCACCAGATCGAGCTGAAGACCGACAAGCCGCGATAGCGCGGCAGCTACTTCATGAGTTCCTTCACCCTGTCGGCGGTCGCAGCAGACCAGATTTCGTAGCCCTTGAGATTCGGGTGCAAGCCGTCCGGCATGATGTCGGCAGGCAGGGTTCCGTCAGCCGCCAGGAACTTGTCGCCAATGTCGAGATAGAAGACCTGTTTGTTGTCGGCCAGCTTTGCGAGATGGCCGTTGAGTTCCTTGATCATCGGCCGGAACGCATTGTCGGCAGTTGCGCCGCGCGGAAAGACGCCGAGGATCAGGACCTTGGCTTGTGGCTGGCGCTTGCGGAATTCAGCGACAATGGCGGCGTCGCCAGCGGCAATATCGGCAATCTCATTGCGGCGAAGATTATTGGTGCCGAGCATCAGGACAATCAGCTTCGCCTTGAAGCCTTCCAGCTCGCCATTCTGCATGCGCCAGAGCACGCCCTGCGTGGTGTCGCCGGCGATGCCGAAGTTGGCGGCTTTCAGAGGCGCCCAGGTCTTGTCCCATTCGGGCTTGCCGCGCTGTTCCTGCCGCCACCAGTCGGTGATGGAATCGCCGACAAAGAGCAGGTCGATGTTTCCGGCCTTCGCGACTTCGAGGAATTGCTGGTGCCGGGTTTCCGTGCGTGGCGGGGTAGGTTGAGTAGCGGCTGGAAGCGGAGCCGGCGGGGGACGCACAGCCGGCGCTGCAGCCGGCGCTGCGGGCGGTGCAACCGGTTGAACAGCGGCTGGCGCTGCTGTGGCGACAGCAACGGCAGTGGTTTCCTGCTTTGCTGGCGGCTGGGTCTGGCAGGCCGCAAGCGCAAGAATACTGGCGATCAGACCGTAAGTGATGCGCATGGCGTTCTCCCCGAGGGCCGTCTGCTGCGGCCTTGGCTGGACCGAGGATGATGATGCAAGCGGGGCGAGGTCAATGGCGGAGCCGGCGGCTGGCTCTCCTGTCATCGGCCCGGGCGCGATCAGGTGATGGCGGCGCAGCTGAAGCCGTCACGGTTCCCGGTGACCGCGCTGACCGTCGCGATCATCCTGACAGGCGCCGCGACAACGGTTTATCTGATGATGATATGAGGGCGCTTCGCCTCGCGCGGCAGTGATTGTATAGGCGGGGCATGGAACCCGCTTTCATTCTCGTGGCCCCGCAGATGGGCGAAAACATCGGCGCCGCTGCACGCGTGATGGCCAATTTCGGCCTTGGCGATCTGCGGCTGGTGAGCCCTCGCGATGGCTGGCCGAACCCGGCGGCGGAGACGATGAGCGCAGGCGCGCTGCCCGATCGTGTAACAGCAAGGGTTTTCGAGACAGTCGAGGCGGCGATCGCGGACTGCGGGTTGGTGCTGGCGACGACGGCGCGGCCGCGCGGAATGGAAAAACCTGTCGTCGGCAATGCCGACGCGATTGCGCGCATCAGGACAACGGAAACGCAGGCGGCCGTGCTGTTCGGCGCCGAGCGCGCCGGGCTGCCGAATGAGGCTGTCGCCCTGGCGGATGCGATACTTTCATTTCCGGTGTCGTCGGCCTTCGGTTCGCTGAACCTCGCACAGGCCGTGGCGCTGGTCGCGCATGGCTGGGCGGAGGCGAGCGCCATCGGGCCGCCGCAAGGATTTGAAGCGTCCCTGGACAGGCCGGCGACGCGGGATGAACTCATCGGCATGATGGAGCATTTCGAGGCTGAACTTGACCGCGCCGGCTTCTTCTTCCCGGACGAAAAGCGGGCGCCAATGGTGCAGAACCTGCGAAATGCGTTCACGCGGGCGGGCTGGACGGCGCAGGAAGTCCGCACTTTCCGTGGGGCGATCAAGGCGTTGGCCCTGGGACGCGGCAAGGCCCGGGTAAAGCGCGAGGACTGAGGCGGACAGCTCGCTGATTTGCAGGCGACCCTCCTGACTCCCTGCATCGCCAGACTTATCCTTCCTCGAAAAAGCGGGATGGCGGCATGACCGCCACGATGTGGGGACGGATATGATCAAGACTGTGCTGACGCTCGCGTTCGCGGGCACGACAGGGCTGGCTGGCTATATTGGTGGGAGCATCTATCCGGCGCCGCCTGCCTTGACCAACGCGATCTACCAGCAGGCCAGCGACATACGGGCGAGGGTGCAGCTGGAGACGGCAAGCATTCCAGAAATTCGCCGGCTCATTCCCGCGGACAAGTTCGACGAATTGCGACAGGACATCAGCAACCTGTCGGCGGCGGCCGGAGAGGTCATCGTCGTCGAACAGAATACCGGTTCGCTGGAAGAGCAGCTCGACAATCTCGCCATCGATTCCGCGGGTGTCATCGCCGCGCCAGCGCCAGCGGGAAGCGCCGTCGCGCCTGCAGCTCCGGGCGCCAAGTCAGGTCATGCTGCGGCGACCGCATTCGAGCCGGCGCTGGAGCTGTGTCCGCGGATGACCGTGCAGAACGCCCCGGCGGCCGATGCGCAGCTGCGGGTCAGGAGCTACGCGCCGGTGGTGGTGGTAAACGGGGTCAAGATAGCGACTTATCCCTCGCGCGGCGCCTGCCTGTCATCCGGCTTCGGCCAGCGCAATTCACGGCTGCACAAGGGGCTCGACTATCATTCCGAGTCCGGCGCGCCGATCCTTGCCGCGGGCGATGGAAAAGTCGTCGAGATGAAGTATCGGGACGACTACGGGAACATGATCGTTATCGATCATGGCGGTGGCGTTCATACGCGCTATGCGCATTTGGCCTCGTTCGGGCGGGGACTGATGACCGGCGCAACGGTGAGGGCCGGAGACCAGATCGGCCTGATGGGCAACACGGCCGGCTACGCGATACCGATGCACCTGCATTACGAACTTCTGCTGGGTGACTATTCCAATCCAAAGGCGTCGTTCGGACTGCAGCCGGCCAATCCGCTGTCCTATCCTGCGGCGCCGTGAGGACGTACGACTCAGGCGCGGATCAGCGTGCGTTGCTTCTCTTGCGCCGCCCGGGCGTCGAACTTCGCCTGTGTCGGACACCGGGCAGCGCGGCCGTCAATTCGAAGGCGGCGCAGGCTCCCCGACCACACTGGAAGGAGGGGAGCTGACAGCTGGCGCGGTATTTGGCGGCGTGGCGACCGGCGGTGGCGCGCCTTCGTATGTCGGCTCGACTTCATCGACAGGGAAGGGCGCTGAGGTTGCCGTGGACTCATCCGACGATGGCCGGGAGGATCCAGGGTGTCTCGCCGGAACAGACGATTGTGGTTCAACTGCCTGGACCGTCGAGGCGCCATACGAGTCGAAGGAAGCCACCACTTCCGCCTGGCTCGGTGGGCGCCAGCCGCGGCGGATCATCTCGTTCAGCGCCGCTTCCATTGCAACGTCGGAAACATCCCACGGGCTGCAATTGCTGGCCGGGTCGGCCGCGCGCGACGAGGACGAAGCGAGCGTCATGGCGGGCTGCGCCACGGAGGCCACGCGGACGACCTCTGGCATCACTGGCGGCGCGAGCGGGGTCGCCCAGCTACTAATGGCGATTCCTGTTATGGCGCCGCCGATGAGGGCGAGGCCGCCGTAAGCAACATTGCGAAACATTGAACTTCTCTTCTTCTCCCGAGTCCGCCCACGCTGCGGATAGGATTCTCACAGGAGAAAACGCGCGTCGCCGAACGAGGGTTCTGCTGAATGTCAGAGGAACACGAAGCGTGGTGATGCGTTGCCGGCCGTCAGAAGCTCGTCGCCTCTGCGTGTGCGAGATCTGCTGACGACTGTGCCGTTGGGGACACCACAGCGGTGACCGTCGTCACCAATGCCGCAGGGTCGACAGCCTGTACTTCGGCATTGTTGGAAGCCTCCAGCGCCTTTGCTCCCGAAGGCGGCGTCCAGCCCCGGCGGATCATTTCGTGAAGGATTGCCTCGATGCCGAGGTCCGACACATCCCACGGTCCGCAGGTAATGGCCGCAAGCGTGTC
>DATBNA010000179.1:0-4138 GCA_036554545.1 Hyphomonadaceae bacterium | reverse complement strand
CATCGAGGATTGTGCCGATCAGGATGGAGCCGGTGGCTCCGATCGGATGTCCAAGCGCCATGGCGCCGCCGTTCACATTGACCTTGTCACGGTCGAGCTTGAGGTCGCGGATGAATTTCTCGGCGACGACGGCAAAGGCTTCGTTGATTTCGAACAGGTCGATGTCGTCGAGCGTAAGGCCGGCCTTCTCCAGCACCTTCCTGGCGGCAGGCACCGGAGCGTTCAGCATCAGGGTCGGGCTGTCACCCATATTGGCCATGGCGACGACCCGGGCGCGCGGCTTGAGGCCGTGCTTCTTCGCGTAGTCTGGCGAAGCCAGGAGGATCGCGGCGGCGCCATCGACCACGCCCGACGAATTGCCGGCATGGTGCACGTGCGTGATCTTCAAGTCCGGATAGACCGCCCGGATCATGCCGCCATAGGTCTCGCCGCGCTCATTTAGCGGCGCTTCGGCCATCGCCTCGAATGAGGGCTTCAGCGCGGCCAGGCCTTCCAGAGTCGTCTGCGGGCGGGGGAACTCCTCGTGATCCAGCGCCAGCGTTCCATCCTCTTTGGAAACCGGTACGATACTTCTCCTGAAATGACCGCCCTTGATCGCCTTGTCGGCCCTGATCTGGCTTTCGAGCGCCAGCGCATCGAGATCGGCGCGCGGAATCTGTTCCAGTGTCGCGATAGCGTCTGCGCATACGCCCTGGTGGCTCTGCGGGTGCTTCGCTCGCAGGCGTAGGTTTCCAGCGTCCATCATCTGCGGGTTCTTGGGGTCGGCAAGCGACGTGGTGAAGCTCATCATCTCCGTGCCGCCGGCGATGACGAGATCCGACATGCCGGACATGATGGTCGACGCCGCGAAGTTGACCGTCGAGATGCCCGAGCCGCAGAAGCGGTCGATGGTGACGCCCGAGGCGCGGGTATCGTAGCCGGCGTCCAGCGCCGCCATGCGGCCAAGGTCGCGACTCTGCTTGCCGACCTGGCTCGACGTTCCCCAGATCACGTCGTCAACATCGGCGGTGTTGATGTCGTTTCGCTCGGCAATGGCTTTCAGGACCGTCGCGGCGAGTTGCTGCGGATGGATGTCGGCCAGCGCTCCCTTCCCGATCCTGCCAATGCCGCGTGGCGTCCGGCAAGCGTCGATGATGTAGGCGTCGGTCATGAGACAGGGTCCTTTGGCGTATTGCTGGATCAGTTCAGTGTGGAGCGGCCTGTTCGCCGCGAACTAGCCTGCCAGGCAGCACGCCTGTCGACTGTCCCTTATGATAGGTGACCTGGCCCGCAACGATTGTAGTTTCATAACCTTCGGCGCGCTGGAGCAGTCGCTTCCCGCCCGCTGGCAGGTCGAAGCAAACCTCGGGCTGACACAGCGAAAGCCGGTCGTAGTCGATGACATTGATGTCCGCGCGATAACCGGGCCGAAGCACGCCACGATCCCTCAGACCCACAGCGCGCGCCGGCTCCGAAGTGTAGGCGCGGATCGCCCACGGCACCGACAGCTTCGGCCCTCGCGAGCGATCGCGGGTCCAGTGGGTCAGCATGGTTGTCGGGAAACTGGCGTCACAGATCGTGCCGACATGCGCCCCGCCATCGCTGAGGCCCAAGACCGTGTTTGGATGCCGCATCATCTCGAGGCTGGGTTCGAGCCAGCCGTCGGCATAGTTGGCAAGCGGGTAGTAGATGAGACCCTTGCCATCGCCGCTTTCCATGTGCTCGAGCGCGAGCAGCGCTGGATCCATTCCGCGCCGGCGCGCTTGTGCGCCGATGGATGTCTCCGGCAGCGGCTCATAGTTCGGCGGATCGCCGAGGACGAACATCTTGTCGAAGGTGACGAAGTAGGTTTTCGCGAACGGTCCGCGCCCTTCGGGACGGGCAGCGAGCAGGCGTGAGCGGAAGGCGGGATCCTTGAGTCGCGCGAGTTTGCCCGCAAGCGGCAGGTGGGCAATCTCCTCCCAAAGAATGTGGGCCGAGAATGGATTGTGCGTGAGTTCCAGCCCGAACAGCATGCCAACGGGACGGCCGCAGACCTGGGCGCGCATCGTGAGCCCCGCCGCATTGGCGCGTTCCACCTCGCCGAGCACATCGCGCCAACCCTCGGGATCCATCTCGGTCTGCACGAGGGAGATGGAGAGTGGCCGACCGGACTCCTTCGCCATGCGGCGGAAGGTGGCGAACTCGGCCTCGCGGTCGAACAGATCGCTGATCACCTGAAGGACGCCCTGCCCGGCGCGGCCGACGCCGGTGGCGATGCCAACAAGCTCTTCGCGTGCAGCGGTCAGCGTGGGCGTTCTGCGGCCGTCGCTTGTTCGGTGATTCAGGGTTCGTGACGTCGTGAACCCCAGGGCGCCGGCGGCGACGGCCTCTTCAGCCAGTCGTGACATCAGCGCAATATCCTCCTGCGTTGCCGGTTCGCGATGGGCGCCGCGCTCGCCCATTGCGTAGACACGCAGCGCGGCATGCGGGAGTTGCGCAGCGATGTCGATGTCGTGCGGAAGGGCTTCCACCGCATCGAGATAGTCCGGGAAGGATACCCAGTTCCATTTGAGGCCCTCGGCCAGCACCGGAGCCGGAATGTCCTCGACGCCCTCCATCAGGCGGATCAGCTCGGCGTGGTCGTCGGGATGGCAGGGAGCGAAGCCTACGCCGCAATTGCCCATCACCGCCGTGGTGACGCCATGCCAGGACGAAGGCGAGAGATGGCTCGTCCATGTCGCCTGCCCATCATAGTGCGTGTGAATGTCGACAAAGCCGGGCGTGACGATACGGCCCCGCGCATCGATCTCTTCCCGGCCGGCGCCTGCAACCTTGCCGACCGCGACGACCTTTCCGTCGCGTACAGCGACGTCCGCCTCACAACCTTCGGCGCCCAGACCGTCGAATACTGTTCCCCCACGAACGACGAGATCGAATTCCGGCTGCATCGCTATCGGCCTTGCTGGCGATCAGTATCTGGTTACGCCACGCCTTGCCGGTCGTCCACCGGCACGACGTCAACGTGATCTCGCGGAAGCGCGGCGCGCTATGCCTTGCGAACCAGCTGGCGAAGCTGCTTTTCCGTACGGGCAAGGCGATCGGCCGGCGATGCGATAGCCTCCTCCAGCAGCAGGCGACCATTTCTGGCCGCGAGCCCCGACGCTGCGACGGCGCGCTTCGTCATTTCGCTGCGGGGTGTAAATGCGATGGCGCCGGGGCCGGCGTCTATCCTTGCAATGTCGGCGTCGCGCGCCAGCGTACGGACGTTGGCGATGCGCAACAGGATCCGTGCTTCCTCGGGCTCCGCGCCGAAGCGGTCGACCAGCTCCTCTTCGAACGCGTCCAGTTCGGCGCGCGTCGTCAAGCGCGCGAGCCGCAGGTAAAGCGACAGGCGCGTATCGGCTTCGGGAATCCAGTCCGGCGGAATGCGGCCGCCTATGCCGACGTTGATGACAGGCGTCCAGCGCTCCAACGTTTCACCCTGCGCCTCGCGCACGGCGCGCTCCAGCAAGTGCTGGTAGAGGTCGATGCCGATCAGCTTCATATGGCCGCTTTGCGCGTCGCCCACGAGGTCGCCCGCGCCGCGAATGTCCAGATCGCGCGCGCTGATGGCGAAGCCGGCGCCCAACCGGTCGAGCGTCTCCAGCGTTCGCAGGCGCTTTCGTGTCGACTCGGTGAGCGACACGCCGGGCTCCGTTGTCAGCAGGATGTGGCCGCGCCGGTTACCGCGGCCTACCCGTCCCCGCAGCTGGTGAAGCTGGGCGAGGCCGAAGCGGTCAGCGCGCCAGACGATCATGGTGTTGGCGCGTGGAACGTCCAGGCCGGCCTCGATGATGTTGGTGGCAAGCAGCACATCGCCAAGGCCGCCAGCGAAGCGGACCATCGCGTTGTCGATTTCGGCGGCCGGCATCTCGCCATGCGCCTGCAAGAGCTCCAGCTCGGGTACGAGGCGCTTCAGGGTCGCCGCGAGGCTCGCCAGGTCCTGAATGCGCGGGACGACGACGAAGCTCTGTCCACCCCTGTCCTTCTCACGCAGCAGCGCGGTCCGGACTTGCGATTCATCGAACACGCCAGCGAGCGTGCGGATCGGCTGTCGCCGAGCCGGCGGCGTGGCGATCACCGACATCTGTTTGAGGCCGAGCAGCGCATTCTGCAGGGTGCGGGGGATAGGCGTGGC
>DATBNA010000156.1:0-4537 GCA_036554545.1 Hyphomonadaceae bacterium | reverse complement strand
ATACCGCGCACGTGGATGGAGCCGGTTTAACCAATGTTCCAGCTACTCGCCGCGCCGTTTGTCCGCAGGGAAACAAACGTTGCCGCCTGGCTATTCTTCCAGCCTGAATGCCACCGGCAGGATCACTTCCTTGCCTGGCTGGAGGTTGGGGTCGTCAGTCCGCTTCATGACAAAGAGGTTCGACACCGCAAGCCCGGCGACGTCAAAGCCCATGCCGGGATACTCTTCCCAATCCCGTTTGCAGTCGAGCCTGCGGTCGGCGCGGATGGTGCAGCGCAGGCGAACGGCCGACTCGATCCCGGCCCGTCTCGCTGCCAGCGGATAGACACGAAAATAGTCCTCCGCCTTCGGTCCGCTCTCGGCCCATGGCGGCATGGTGATGTAGTCGCTTGGCGCCTCCGCGGACGTCTGGCACGCGCCCAGAAGTCCGGCCGCCAGTAGGGCTGCGCTGACCGTTCGTTTCATTTGTCCACCAACCCATTGCTCCGGCAGCGCCGGGCCGCATCTTGCCTAGTCGAACTGAAAGCAGTCGTCATCAAGCCAGAGAGCCAGGGCGATCTGCTCAATTTCCCGCCTCGGCTGCGCCGGATTGATTGACTTGTGCAGGCGCGAACGATCTAGTTCTGCGCCGTACCAAACGCGAGATTTGGGGGACGAAAATGCGCTTCCTCACGGCATCCCTTGCCGCTTTCGTCATGCTCCTTGCGCCCGCAGCCGCGGCGCAGATCACTGTTCGCACTTTCGCCGAGGCCTATGGCGAAGAGCAACCTGTTTCCGGCCGCGGCTTCGTCGGCGCCGTCATGGTCGATGCGGCCGGCCCGATCGCGCTCGACAAGCTCGAAGTCTTCGTTCCGAAAGGGACGTCCGGCGATCTCAAGATCAGCGTCATCTCCGCCGATGCAAAATATCGCGGCACGATCGACGCCGCTGTTTCCGGCGCCTCCAGCGGGTGGACGCCGGTGAAGGATCTCAAGCCCGAAAGGCAGCAGGCGCTGGCCGGCTATTCCACCGACACGCTGACGCTCCTTGCCGAGACCAAGAGTGAGCAGCCGCTGCTGACGCGCTGGGCCCCCGGCGCGAAGACGGTGCAGATCTATGTCAACTCCGAACGCAGCGAGACTTCGGTCGCCTGGCGCAAGGACGGCAAGATCGAAGTCCAGCCCTGCCGCCGCCTGACCGGCGGGTCGCTCGTGCGCTTCGACACCATCTGCGCCGCGCCCGCCGACATCCTCGGACCCGAGCCGGTCCGCATCATCCGCCGGCGCGGCGGCGTGGCGCTCGAACCCGTCGTGGTGCCGCTTGCCGGAGTCCAGTAATCCAGCATCCCCTGGTCCAGCATCCGCCCGGCCCGATCCCGGCGCCGCCAATGCGGCGTACGACGAGGGGACGCCACGATCGGTAATGTTCGGACTGATGCTGGTGGCTATCGCCACGACGCTGGCCTTCCTCGTCGTCGCGGTGAGCCTCATCCCCTTCATCAAGCAGTGGTTCGCCCGCGATGTGACGCTCACCGTGGAGACGGAGACGCAATCCGTCGCCTGGCGCGCGCAGCCGACCGCAGAGGAGCCGCTGATCCTCGCCTTGCCGCCCGGCAAGGTGATGCAGCAGAAAGTCGGTGAGGATTTCAGCGTCAGCATGGTCGCCACGCCATTGACCGTTCCGGCGATCAAGGCGGACAGCGAGGTCGAGCTACGCATGGTCTCGCGCGGCCCCTGCGATTTCGAACTCACCGCGCGCGCGGCGAACGACGGCAAGATCGCAGTCTTCGACAGCGGGGCGGAGAAACCCGATTTCGCCGCGTCCGAAGTGATCTATGTCCTGCGCGACCGCGCGAACCCGGTGGAAATGGCCGCGCCGTGCAGCGATGAAACCGCGCGCTACGATTTCCTGCTGCACCGCGCCTTCGCGCTCGATGTCGGCGAGGGCGTCCCCGCCGCCGAAGTCCCGACAAAGCTCGTTGCCTCGACGCCCACGGTCATGTCGGGCGCCGTCTCCGCCCACAACCGCGCCTGGCTGTTCGACACCCGCTACGATCTCGGCAGCAACACGATCAACCCGGGCGACTTTGTCCGCCTCGTCCCGGAAAGCTCGCGCGGCGACAACTACAGGCTCAGTATTTCGGGCGCCGTCAGTTTTGCCCCCGCGAAGGGCGGGCTGGACGTCGTCGCCTACGCCAGCTCGGCGCAGGCGGAAGTCGAGCATTTCGGCGGACGCTACGTGTTTACGGCCACGACCTGGGAAACCATCGCCAGCCAGCCCGTGGTACAGTTCTTTCTGAGCGCACTTGCCGCTATGCTGGCGATCGTGGGTTTTGTGATGGGGATTAAAAAATGGCGCAGACAGGGTCTCGACGGAATGGACGCCTCCATGCACTAGCCGGAGCAGTCCTGCTTTCCGGCATCATGGCCGGCGCGGCGCACGCGCAGGTCTCTCCGGTGGCGATCAAGACAGGCGCGGAGATGGGCTCGGGCTACGCGGTGAAGCGCGGCAACGAGTGCATCGTCATCACCGCCAACCACGTGGTGAAGGAAGCCGAGTTCGGCACGGCGATCGGACTCTTCGACGACACCGGCGCATCCGCGCCCGGCGCCAAGATCGTCTTCAGCGACCCCGCGACGGATCTCGCCGTCCTGCGCGTCACGGCCCCGCCCGCCTTCAACTGCCAGTCGTCATGGCAGGATGGCGCCGGCGTCCAGGCCGCGCTGCGCGGCGCCTCACAGGGCGCGACCAAGATGCAGGTGCTGACGCTCCGCGAGGGCGGCCTCTCCGACGTCATCCCGGTCAGCTTCGCCGGCAATTCCGGCCCGCAGAAATTCCGCGTGCGCTCTACCGGCGACACCATCGCCCAGGGTCAGAGCGGCAGCGTGCTGGTCTCCGACGGCAAGGTGCTGGGCATCGTCCAGAGCACGTCGGACGGCGTCACCACCATCCTGCGGCAGGACCAGATCCACCTGCTCGCCAAGTCGTTCGCACAGCAGGACGGTACGCGCGTCCTGCTTACGCCCATCATCTACCAGAATGCGCCGGTCGACACCGCCAATGCGGCCGCCCGTCAGTACATGGAACAGCAGCAGAAGATCGTCGCCAAGGATGCGCCGCGCGAATGGATCGACGCAACCGGCGGCCTCTCGCAGACTGGAGATGCGCAGTACATCTTCCGCGGCAAGGTCCTCGTCGCGCAGACGGAGCAGGTCGCCTCGGTCACCACCCAGGCGGGCGCCGCCGGCAATCTCGCCTCGGGCTTCGGCGGCAATCTCGGCCAGGTCGGCAACCTTCTCTCGCGCGGCTCCAACACCGCCAACCAGATGGGCGCCAAGTCCACCAACACGAAGGTGACGCTGCAGGTCGAGCTGTCCCTGCTGGAGATCGGCAGCGGCAAGACCACTACGGAACTGGTCAACCACGCCGGCACCTTCCCGACAGCGGGCGATTCCAGTGCCGGTATTGCTACGGAAATCCAGAAGGCCGTGGTCGCCGGCCTGCCCAAGCTTTTCCAGAAGGCCGGCATCCGCTAGGTCTTCTGCCAAAGGCGACGCCAGCCCCGCTGGCAGATCGCCGAAGACCGAGGGAAGGAAACCATGCGCACCTGTTTGATGACGCTCGCTGCGGCGGCGTCCGCATTGCTTGCTGGCTGCAGCGAGGGCGCGTCCGTCCGTTCAGCGGGCGCTGCGACGCCATCCTTTCCGGTGGGCGCCGCCGCCGTCAACGCCGAGCGCCTGATCGCCGCCGACAAGGAGCCGGGTTCGTGGCTCGCGACCGGGCGCAACTATGACGAGCAGCGCTTCAGCCCCCTCGACCAGATCAACGATACGAACGTGAAGGAGCTCGGCCTCTCCTGGTATGCCGACATCGATACCGAGCGCGGCCAGGAATCGACGCCGATCGTCGTCGACGGCGTCATGTACCTCACCACGGCATGGAGCATGGTGAAGGCCTATGACATCAAGTCAGGCGCGCTGCTCTGGGCCTACGACCCGGACGTCCAGAAGAACAAGGCGGCGGACGCCTGCTGCGACGTGGTCAACCGCGGCGTCGCCGCGTGGAACGGCAAGATCTATCTCGGCGCGCTCGACGGCCGCCTCATCGCGCTCGATGCGAAGACCGGCAAGGTCGTCTGGGAGAAGCAGACGACCGACACCAATCTTCCCTACACGATCACCGGCGTCCCGCGCATCGTGAAGGGCAAGGTCATTATCGGAAACGGCGGCGCCGAGTACCGCGTCCGCGGCTACGTCACCGCCTACGACGCCGAAACAGGCGAGCAGGCATGGCGCTGGTACTCTGTCCCCGGCGATCCCTCGAAACCGTATGAGCAGCCCGAACTCGCCGAAGCCGCAAAGACATGGAAGGGCGATTTCTACTGGCAGATCGGCGGGGGCGGCACGATCTGGGACGGCATGGCTTACGACGTCGACACCGACACCATCTATGTCGGCACAGGCAACGGCAATCCGTGGAACCAGGCGATCCGCTCGCCCGGCGGCGGCGACAATCTCTATCTCGCTTCGATCGTCGCGCTCGATCCCAGCACCGGAAA
>DATBNA010000155.1:0-3688 GCA_036554545.1 Hyphomonadaceae bacterium | reverse complement strand
GAGATCGCCGACCTGATCCACAAGGCAGGCGGCTATTTCTACTGCGACGGCGCCAACTTCAACGCCATCGTCGGCCGCGTGCGGCCGGGCGACCTCGGCGTCGATGCAATGCACATCAACCTGCACAAGACCTTCTCGACGCCGCATGGCGGCGGCGGGCCGGGCTCGGGCCCGACCGTGCTGTCGGAAGCGCTGGCGCCCTATGCGCCCGTGCCCTTCATCGTGAAGACGGCGGACGGCCTGCGCTTTGTGGAGCATCATTCGGAAGCGCCGAAATCCTTCGGCCGCATGTGCGCCTTCCACGGGCAGATGGGCATGTTCACGCGCGCCCTCGCCTACATCCTGAGCCATGGCGCGGACGGCCTGAAGCAGGTGGCGGAGGACGCCGTGCTCAACGCCAACTATATCCTTGCGCGCCTGAAGCCGCTGATGTCGCCGGCGTTCGAGGGCTTCTGCATGCATGAGGCGCTGTTCTCGGATGCGTTCCTGAAGGACACCGGCATCGAGACGATCGACATCGCCAAAGGCCTCATCGACGAGGGCTATCACCCGATGACGATGTATTTCCCGCTGGTCGTCCACGGGGCGATGCTGATCGAACCGACGGAAACAGAGTCGAAGGCAGAGATCGACCGGTTCTGCGACTCGCTGGCCAGCGTGGCGCGGCGGGCGGTGCAGAAGGATCCGTCGTTGAAATCGGCGCCGCACCTCGCCCCGGTGAAGCGGCTCGACGAGACGCGCGCGGCGCGTTCGCCACGGCTGAAATGGACGCCGGAAGCGCCGACGCTGAAGGCGGCGGAATAGCTACTTCTTCTTCGCAGCAACCATCGCAACAGCCTTCCCGATGCGGCGCAGGCGTGTCTCTGGCGCCTTCGCCTCTTCGATCGCGCGCACATGCTCCTTGCGGTGCGTGAAGGAGAGCGCCGCGAAATCCTTGGTCAGGCCGGCTTTCTTGAGAGCGGCGGCAAAATCCCTGGGCACGTCGACCTCGCGGGGCGCGGTGTCGAGTTCAAGCGTTACTTCAATCTTGTCGTTGGCCTTCACGCCGGCGGCGTCGCGGTGTTCCTTGGCCAGGGGAATGAAGTAGCGGCCGCTGTAGACGGCGACGGTGCTGCGATAGGTGTAGCCCTTGATGCCGACCGTGACCTTGTGCTTCTTGCCCGGCCCCAGCGCAGCGACGGTCTTTTCCGGCACTTCGAGGCCCGTGGCGTTCATGCCTTCGGCCTGACGTACGATGGTTTTGTACTTGGGCATGCGATCCTCCCCGCAGCGCGCGGACAATCGCAGAGGTCGGCGCCGAATTGAAGCCCTGCCCTAGAGGCCGGCCCACGTGGCGACTTGGAAGGTGATCAGCGAGGCCAGGTAAGCGAGGCCTACGAGGTAGGCGAACATGAAGCCGGTCCACTTCCACGAATTGGTTTCGCGGCGGACGGTGGCGAGCGTCGCAAGGCACTGCGGCGCATAGACGTACCAGGCGATGAAGGAGAGAGCCATCGGCAGCGTCCACGCGGAGGCGAGCGTCGCCTGCAGGGCGACACTGGTCTCGTCGACTTCACCCAGCGAGTAGATGAGACCGAGGGAGGCAACGGCCGCTTCGCGCGCGGCCATGCCGGGGACGAGCGCCACGGTCATCTCGAGGTTGAAGCCGATGGGATTGAAGATCGGCTGCAGGACGCGGCCGATCATGCCGGCGTAGCTGCCGTCGAGGCCCGCGCCATTGTTGGGGAAGTAGGCCAGGACCCAGAGGATCACCGTCGTCATGAAGATGATCGTGCCTGCGCGCTTGAGGAAGGCCCACGCCTTCGACAGGAGGCCGAGGAAGAAGTCGCGCCAGACCGGGAGCTTGTAAGTTGGGAGCTCCATGATGAGCGGCTGGCTGGGGCCTTTGGTGGCGGTGCGCTTGAGGATGAAGGCGACGGCGACGGCGCTGATGATGCCGATGATGTAGAGGGCGAAGAGGACGAGGCCCTGGAGGTTGAAGGGGCCGATCATCTGCTGGGGGATGAAGACGCCGATGAGGAGGGTGTAGACGGGCAGGCGCGCCGAGCAGGTCATGAGCGGGGCGACCATGATGGTGGTGATGCGGTCGCGTTCTTCCTCGATGGTGCGGGTCGCCATGATGCCGGGGATGGCGCAGGCGAATGAGGACAGGAGCGGGATGAAGGCGCGGCCGTTGAGGCCGACGCGCAGCATGAGTTCGTCCATGATGAAGGCGGCGCGGGCCATGTAGCCGGAGGCTTCGAGGAAGAGGATGAAGGCGAAGAGGATGACGATCTGAGGCAAGAAGACGACGACGGAGCCGACGCCGTTGATGGCGGCGTCCACGACGAAGCCGTTGACGATCGGGTCGACGATCAGCGGCGAGACGGTTTCCTGCAGCCAGGCAAACCCCGCCTCGATCGCATCCATCGCAGGGGTGGCCCAGGCGTATACCGACTGGAAGACAAGGAAGAGCAGCGCGAACAGGACGACAAAGCCGGCAACGGGATGCAGCAGCACGCCGTCGACCTGACGCGTCAGCCGGTTCATTGCGGGTTCGACCATGGTCTCGTCCGCGATGCGGCGGGCTTCGCGCTGGAGGGCGCGGAGGTCGTGGGCGGGCTCGGTTGCGACTGCCCGGGTTGCCGGCATCGTCCTGAGGACTTCGTCGATCTTGCCGATCAGGCCGTCGCGGCCGGCCTTGCGGGTGGCGCGCGTGGCGACCACGGGGACGCCGAGCAGGCTGGTGAGTTTGGGGATGTCGATCCTGACGCCGTCGCGTTCGGCAAGGTCGATCATGTTGAGGGCGACGATCACCGGCAGGCCAAGCGATTTCATCTGCAGCACGGTGTGCAGGTGGGTGCGCAGGTGGGCGGCGTCGGCGACGAGGAGCAACGCGTCGGGCGGCGGATCGCCCCGCTCGCCGCGGATCGCTTCGACGGCGACACGTTCGTCGGTCGAACGCGCCTCGAGGCCGTAAATGCCGGGAAGATCGACGAGTGTGATGCTGGCGCCGCCGGGCGTCTCGAAGCGGCCGGTGCGGGTCTCGACCGTGGTGCCGGCATAGTTCGCGGTCTTGGCGAGGCCGCCGGTTAACCCGTTGAACAGTGTGGTCTTGCCGCTGTTGGGAGCGCCAACCAGAGCCAGCCGCATTGTTGCTGCCGTCACGATTGCAGCTCCACCTGCACCAGCGCCGCTTCGGACTTGCGCAGCGCGATCACGGTGCGGTTGAGACGGAAGGAAAGCGGAGCGCGGCCGAGCCAGCCGACGGCCAGAAGTTCGACTTCATCGCCTTCGGCGAAGCCGATCTCGCGCAGCTTGGCGACAAGGTTTTCATCGCCTGGGGCAAAGCCGGACACACGTCCGACATGGCCCTTCGCAAGCCGGTCCAGCCCGATTGTCAGCGACCCCGTATCCATCGTTTGGATATATTGAGAACCATTCTCAATAGCAACTGGAATTGCGTAGAATGGGCTTTCCGCCGCAGTCTCGAGCCCTATTCTGGAACAAACGGCGGGGGCCTCAGCCTGGAGGGACGGATGACGTCGTCTGCCGTACGGACTGGCCTGCTCGTTGCCTTGGCCTCGCTCGCGGTTTCATGCGGAGGCGGAGGCGGAGGCGGATACAGCCCGCCGCCGCCACCGCCTCCCGGACCTCCGCCGCCGGGGCCGGCTGGCCCGCCGACATTCACCTCGCCCGCAGCCGTGTC
>DATBNA010000137.1:0-3104 GCA_036554545.1 Hyphomonadaceae bacterium | reverse complement strand
ATGGAGACAGCGTCGATGCGGTCGGGGCGCGCCGCTTCCTGTTTCGCCATATCGGCGAAGGCGCCGTAGCAACGTTCTTTCGCAAGGCCGAGGCCTTGGCCGAAGGCGACGGATTTCACGGGATCGGACTGGAATGCGCCCGCGACAAGCTCCCACCGGTCATCGAGGCGGGCAGCCATGCGGTGGACCGCGCCGATGAAGGCGCCTTCGCCGCCGCCGACCATTCCGAGGCGGAGACGTTTCAACGGTCGAGTCCCAGCAGGCGGCGGTTGGCTTTCTCATCCGTGCCGCTTGCCGCAAAATCGTCGAAGGCGCGGGGCGTGACGCGGATGATGTGGTCACGGATGAAGGCGGCGCCTTCGCGCGCGCCATCCTCGGGATGCTTGATGCAGCATTCCCATTCCAGAACGGCCCAGCCTTCGTAGTCGTAGCCGGCGAGCTTGGAGAAGATGCCCTTGAAGTCGACCTGGCCGTCGCCGACGGAGCGGAAGCGCCCCGCGCGCTGCAGCCATGGCTGGTATCCCGAATAGACGCCCTGCCGTCCGGTCGGATTGAACTCCGCGTCCTTGACGTGGAACATCTTTATCCGCTCGTGGAAGATGTCGATGTAGTCGAGATAGTTGAGCTGCTGCAGCACGAAGTGGCTCGGGTCGAACAGGATGTTGCAGCGCCTGTGGCCCTTCACACGGTCGAGGAACATTTCGAACGTCGTTCCGTCGAACAGGTCTTCGCTCGGATGGATTTCGTAGCAGAGGTCGACGCCGGCGTCCTCGTAGGCGTCGAGGATGGGCTTCCAGCGCTTGGCGAGCTCTTCAAACGCAGTTTCAAAGAGACCGGGCGGGCGTTGCGGCCAGGGGAAGAAGTAGGGCCAGGCGAGGGAGCCGGAGAACGTTACGCTGGCGTCGAGGCCGAGGCGGCGTGAAGCCTTTGCGGCGAGGTGGAGCTGCTCGACCGCCCATTCCTGCCGCGCCTTCGGATTGCCGCGCACCTGTGGCGGTGCGAAGGCGTCGAACAGCGTGTCATAGGCGGGATGGACGGCGACGAGCTGTCCCTGCAGGTGGGTCGAGAGTTCGGTGATGACGATGCCGGCGTCCTTCAGGATGCCCTTGATCTCGTCGCAGTAGGCGTCGCTTTCCGCGGCCTTGCGCAGATCGAACAGCGACGCCTCGCCGGTGGGAATCTGGACGCCGACAAAGCCCTTCTCCTTCGCCCATTTCGCGATGGAGGGCAGGGAGTTGAATGGCGCATCCGGCCCCACGAATTGCGCGAGGAAGATGCCAGGGCCCTTCATGGTCTTCATGGGTATAGCCCCCGGAACTGGCCTCAGGCGACAAGCGTCGAGAGGTACTTATATCCGATTTCGGCGGCTTCCATCCGGCCTTTCTCGAAAGGCGGCTCCTGTTCGAGATAGAAACCACGAACGCCTGCCTTGTAAGCAGCCGGGAGGATCGTTTTCCAGTCGAGACGGCCGGAGCCGACCTCGGTCGGATCCATCTTGAGGGCGGTGTTCGGCGCGGTGGACGCCTTGATGTCCTTCATGTGCATGGCCGAGTAGCGGCCGGAGTATTTCTGGAAGAGCGCCGTGGGATCGGCGCCGGCGGCGGCGGCCCAGCCGACATCGAGTTCGAAGGAGACGTAGGCAGGATCGCTTTCCTGGACGAGAATGTCGAAGCCGGTGCGGTCGCCGACCTTCACGAACTCGAAGTTGTGGTTGTGGTAGCCGAAGCCGATGCCGTCGGCCTTGAGCCTGCGGCCGATGTCGGTGAGTTCTGCAGCCATGCGCTTCCAGCGATCCTCGCCCATCGCGTCGGCGACGCGCGAGATGAAGGCGTAGCCCTCGTTGGCGCTGGGCGTGAGGCTGATGTCGGTCGGTATGGCCATCGACGGCGCATAGATGTGCGTGGCGCCGAGGACGTGCATGTCGGCGGCGAGCTTTTTCAGGTCACCGCGCAGGCCGGGCGCTGCGTCCGTTCCAGGGTTCATGCCGATGTGAGCGGCCGTGCATCTCAGGCTGTTCCTGTCGAAGACTTCGCGCAGCTGCTGCGGTGTCTTGCCGAGATAGCTCGGGATTTCGACGGTCTTGTAGCCGATGCGGGCGACGCCGGCGACCGTGCCATCCGGATCGGTGCGTAGCATGTCGGCCAGCGTGTAGAGCTGGATGCCGATCGCCGCCTTGCGGCTTTCGAAGAACGGTCCGCTGGCCATGGCGCCTCCCTGCGCATTCTGGCACGCAGCAAGAGGAGTGACGACGCCCGCCGCGGCAAGCGTCTGCAGAAAGGTGCGGCGCGATTGATCGCTCATCAGGTCCTCCTACTCGGCCGCCGCAGGTTGGGCGGCAGTGTGTGTCCGTGCAGGCGCTCGCTCCGTTGGCCGGAAAAACACGGCCATCAGCAGGATGGCGACGACCGCCATGCCGGCCGGAACCATGAACAGCGTGCGATAGTCGACGGCCGTCGTACCCGGTTCGGCGCCTGGAATCGTCAATTGCGCCATCAGCGCCGGAAAGAGGAAGCTGGCGGCCACGTTGCCGACGCCGAGGATCAGCAGGTTGAACAGGCCCTGCGCGCTGGAGCGCACATCCTTCGGGAAGGCGGCGTCGACGAAGATGTAGACGGTCGCGAAGAAGAAGGCGTAGCAGATACCGTGCAACAGCTGCACGGTGATGATGGTCGGCACGCTGTCCGGGAAGAAGGCGAATACCAGGAAGCGCGCGGCATGGCCGAGAATGCCGATGATCATCGTGGCCTTCCAGCCGAGCCGGATCAGCACGCTCCCCAGGATGAACATCGTCACGATCTCGGCGACCTGGCCGATCGAGAGCACGACCATGGAGAGGTTGCCGGCGATGCCTACGCGGTTGGTGAGGAAGCCGTCGGCCATCACGAAATAGCCGTTGTGCACGACGCTGTCGATGAAGGTGACGAGGAACAGCACCGCGAGGGAGGGGACGCCCAGAAGCTTGATCGCCTTGCGCCACGCCAGCGGATCGTTGTCGGCCGCGTCGCGTTTGGGCGGCGTATGAGGGAGCGTCAGGCTGTAGGCCGCGAAGGCGAACGAGACGATCGCGGCGACCACGAAGATGAGGCGAACCTGTTCCGGTCCGG
>DATBNA010000102.1:0-3071 GCA_036554545.1 Hyphomonadaceae bacterium | reverse complement strand
GCTGAGGTACCCGCCGGCATTAACCATACGGCCATGCCGCCGCCGGCCTAGACGTTGGAATTCGGCTGCCGTCTCCACGAAATACGGCCAATCGGAAATCAATAATTAACCCGACTTTAAGCGCCTCGCGGGCATTCTCGTTGCAATTCTCCCGCCCTTTCCGGGGAAAGGGTTAACTGTTGACGAGGAGTAGCGAAAGTGCGGTTAGGTGACATTCTGATCGCGCGCGGCCTTGTATCGCAAAAGGACGTGCAGCGCGCTGTTGAGTACCAGTCCCGCGCCGGCGGCCGTCTCGGCGACATCCTGGTCGCCATGCGCGCCGTCAGCCATGAGACGCTGGAAGCGGTGCTGCATGACGCGCCGGAAGCCCCGCGCACCGTCGAGGGCACGGGCATCGACGGCGTCGAACTCATGAAGCTGATGATCAAGGACATGTATGTCGGCAGCCGCGAGTTGCCTTCGGACATGGCCGAAGACCTGGGCCTGTCGGGCCATGTGATCCGCGAACTGCTGCAGATGGCGCAGAACCGCAAGATCGTCGAGGCTCTGGGCCAGACGGGCAAGGCGGTCATGGAACTGCGCTACGGCCTCACCGACACCGGCCGGCGCTGGGCCGTGGAAGCGCTGGAACAGTGCAGCTATTCCGGCGTCGCGCCGATTCCCCTGGCGGAATTCCAGGATCGCGTGCAGGGCCAGAAGATCACCAACGAGCGCATCGATCGCGATACCCTGGCGCAGAAGTTCAGCGACCTTATCGTCAACGACATCTTCCTGCGCCGCATCGGCCCCGCCGTGAACTCCGGCCGCGCGGTGCTGCTCTATGGCCCGCCCGGAAACGGC
This sequence comes from Hyphomonadaceae bacterium, assembly GCA_036554545.1. GTDB lineage: Bacteria > Pseudomonadota > Alphaproteobacteria > Caulobacterales > Hyphomonadaceae > UBA7672. The sequence goes on along the minus strand of DATBNA010000102.1, from coordinate 2,231 downwards.
AAGACCTCCATCGCCGAACGCGTTTCCGCCATCTATGGCGACATCATCTATATCCCGCAGGCCATCGAAGTGGACGGCCAGATCATCAAGGTGTTCGATCCCGCCATCCACAAGCCGGTGCAGACCGCCTCGCAGGAGGACGAATCGAACTCGATCCGCAAGGAAGCGCTCGACCGCCGCTATGTCGCCTGCCGGCGTCCGGTGGTGATCACCGGCGGCGAATTGACGCTGGAGATGCTGGATCTGCGCTACGACCCCGTCGCCAAGTATTACGAGGCGCCCCTGCACATCAAGGCGCTCGGCGGCACCTTCCTGATCGACGACTTCGGCCGCCAGCTCGTAAGCCCGGCCCAGCTGCTCAACCGCTGGATCGTGCCGCTGGAAAGCCGTGTCGACTTCATGAAGCTGCACACCGGCAAGACCTTCATGATCCCCTTCGACGAGATCGTGATCTTCTCGACCAACCTCGAGCCGTCGGACCTGATGGACCCCGCCTTCCTCCGCCGTATTCCCTACAAGCTGGAGATCAAGGCGCCGACTCGCGAGGAATATCGCCGCATCTTCCGGTTGATCGCGCAGCAGCGCGGCGTCGAATTGCCTGACGACGTGCCTTCGCTGGTGATCGAGGAACTGCAGACCAACAACGGTTTCCAGCTGGCCTGCTATCAGCCACGGTTTGTCGTCGACCAGGTCATTTCGTCCTGCAAATATCTGGGTATTCCGACCACCTTCAGCCCCGAGCTGGTGCTGGACGCCCTTGGCAACATGTTCGTCAACGGCAACTGGTCGCAGAAAGTTCAATCGATGGCTGCCTAGGCTAAACAACTGTCGATTGCGAAAATGGGGCGCGACGGCGCCCCATTTTCATTTTGGCCACAATTTTGCCCCCGGCCAGTATTCTTGACGGTTTGCGCCGGTCTCTTTAGGTCTGCGAACCGTTAACGATCGTAAACATCCCGCCCGTCCCGCAGAAATGCGGAAATATCCAGTTAACGTTCACGATCCGTTAAGCAAACCGCGCTTTCAATAAGCGGAATGTGGCAAGAATTTGTTTTGGGGGCCTAGCGAGCATCGTTCGCAACGCCCGCGGATTCAGGAGGGGCCATGAATCAGCGGACCGCCAAGAAGACTATCATTGACCGTCGTTCCGCGCTGAGACTGGGGCTTGGCGCGCTTTGCGTTTTCCTGCCGTCGAACGTCATGGCGGCGACGAATGCGGCGAGCAAGAGAACCATCAGCCTCGCCAATCTTCACACCGGCGAGGAGTTGAAGACCACCTATTGGGCGAACGGCGCCTATGTGCCGGAAGCCCTGGCGGAGATCGATCGGAATCTCCGGGATTTCCGTACCGGCGATGTCCATCCGATCAATCCGCAACTCATCGATCTGCTGCACGATCTGCGATTGCTGATGCGAACCAAGGCGCCGTTCGAAGTCATCTCCGGCTATCGTTCGCCCGCAACCAACGCGCAGCTTGCTTCGGAGAGCCGCGGCGTTGCGCGCAAGAGCTTTCATCTCCGGGGCATGGCCATCGATATCCGCCTGCCGGACCGGGGCCTGCGGCAATTGCGGAAGGCCGCTTTGAGTCTTCGGCGCGGCGGCGTCGGCTATTATCCGAAGCCGGATTTCGTCCATGTGGACGTCGGCCCCGTGCGCAGCTGGTAGGCGCTAGAAGCGAGGCGCCAACGCCTCGCCATTCGTCGATATCACCGCCTCGGTCGCCCAGACCGCGACTCGGTACTCGTCGGCATTGCCGAGGAAGAGCGGCCGCGTCGGCAGGCGCAGGATGCCGCCCTGAAAGAATGAAACAATGACGCCCTCGGGAGGCTCCCGGGCCCAGGCGAGAGCCGCCGGCGTGTCTTTCAGCACCGTCGGCGGCCGCGTCAGCCGGCCGGCGAAATCGAACGCACCGTCATAGCTGCCGGCCACCGCCACCGGCGCGCCCCGTTCCTCCAGGCGGCGGATCTGGCCCGCGATGGGCTCGAGATCGAAGTAGCTGTGAAGCGTGAGTTTGAACTCCATGTTGATCGCAATCGACAGCAGCACCGGGAGCAGCGCGACCTGCAGCAGCCGCGCCTGCAGGCTCTGCAGCGTTAGAAGCGTCAGCGCGTAGCTGCCGAGCAGCAGCAGCATGCCTGGGCCTAGGCTGATTCCGCCCAGCCAGAGCGGCAGGTCCTCGGCAAACAGATCCTGCCACAGCGCGTTGAGATGAGCGACAGGCACGATGTTCA
>DATBNA010000068.1:0-2260 GCA_036554545.1 Hyphomonadaceae bacterium | reverse complement strand
GAGACGCTCGGCAAGGAACTCGGCGTGATGACCGATCCCTACCAGTACTTCGGCATGCTGGACGCCGAACTCTGGCGCGCGATCCGCCTCGTCGTCGACACCGGCCTGCACTTCAAGGGCTGGTCGCGGCAGCAGGTACTGGATTACATGTACGCGAACTCAGCGACCGCCGAGACCGACGCGATCGCGGAGGCCGAGCGCTTCATGGCCATTCCCGGCCAGGCGCTCGCCTACAAGCTCGGCCAGATGAAGATCCGCGAACTGCGCAATCGCGCCGAACAGGCCTTGGGCGACAAGTTCGACGTCCGCGCTTTCCACGACCAGATCCTGCTCGACGGCGAACTGCCGCTGGACGCCCTCGAAAAGAAGATCGACCGCTGGATCGCCGCCACGAAGGGTTGATGTAGGGCCGGATTTATCCGGCCAATCGATGATGGCGGGATAAATCCCGCCCTACAACACAATGGCCGGCCCTCGCATTTAGGGCCGGATTTATCCGGCCGTGCAGCGATCCCACTGTTCGCGCACGCCGAGGCGCGCCACCTCGGCCTCCAGAAAGCTGCGGTCGACTGGCGTGGCGGCAAGCATGAAGCGCACGTCGCGTACGTGCTTGTCGGACGCCCCTTCACGCAGGAACTCCAGCTTGCGCAGGATCACGTACTCCGGGGGCGCGATCCACGTTCCGCCGCCTTCGAGGTCGATGCGCCGCCGGTGCTCGAGCGCCCACGCATGCAAGGGATCCTGCCCCGCCACGTAGACGTCGGCCTTGAAGAGACTGGCATGGTGAATGAGATTGAACGCACCCCGGGATCGGCGCCCGATCTCTCCCAGGAGTGTTTCGTCGGGCGGCACGTAATAGGCACTCTCCGGAAACGCCGCGCGCAGCGCCGCCACATCCTTGAGTTTCAACAGCAACACGACATCGACGTCGGCGGTCAGCCGGGGTTCGCCGTAGACGCTCGCGGCCACCGAGCCCGTAAGGCAATACGGCAAACCAAGGCGTTCCAGCGGTTCGATGAAGACCGCGAGCGGCTCAGGTGCCGGCATGCAGCAGGGACAAACGCGCTTCGTGGAGCAGCCGCGCCTCCGTCCAGTCCGGATGCCTCATGCGCAACCCGGCGACCTTGAGTTGAATTCCCGTCCGGTAGAGATCGGCCACCATGCGCAGCTTTTCCACCGGCGTCATGCGCCTGAAGCCTTCGATCTGGACCGGATGCGCAGCTTCTTCCCGCACGCCCCCGAATGACACCTGCTGATTCACCGGCGCCTCGTAACGCTCGAAGGAGCGGCGCTTGGACATCGTCGAGTTTCGCTGCACTGCCGCACGGTAACGCGTCGCTCTCGCGCGGCCGTCCACGACCAGATCGCCACGCAAACGCAACGCATTGAGACACCGCCACAGTGTCGGCTGGCTCAGCTTCGATCCGAGCCGTCGTCGCAGTTCGGGCGCGGACAGTCCCTCCGGTACGGCGGCCAGGACTTTCAGCACCCTTTCCTCAATGGGCCGTCTCATGTGTTTTCATCAACATGGTCTGAATAGATAGTGAATAGATAATAGTTCGAAGCCCAACGACAAGCCAAGCCGGCCAGGTTCCATCTCTGCCGCCGGCGGCCGGGGACGGCCGCCCTCCATAAAACATGGCGGGATAAGGCTCGCCCTGTAAAAACCCTGAACTTGACTCCTGTGTTATAGTTGACTATAACACTACACCAGCAGGGCCAGAACCGGCCCCGGAACCCGAAATGGACGAGTGGAATGACAAGCAGCCCATCTACCAGCAGCTCCGCGAGCGGGTCATCGCCATGATTCTCGATGGCACGCTCAAGGAGGGGGATCCGCTGCCGTCCGTCCGCACGGTGGCGGCCGAGTTCCGCATCAACCCGCTCACGGTGCTCAAGAGCTGGCAGTTCCTGGTCGACGACGGCCTCGTCGAGAAGAAACGGGGGCGCGGGATGTTCATCAACGAAGGCGCGCGCGAGCTGCTGCTCGCGGACGAGCGCCGCAAATTCCTGGCGGAAGAATGGCCCAGGGTGCAGGCCACCATGCAGCGGCTCGGTTTCACGACCGAAGAACTGCTGGACGGCAAGGCATCCGGCAAGAAGAAGGAGCGTTAACCATGTCATGCATCGAAGCACGCGGCCTGCGCAAGCACTACGGCACGACGATGGCCCTCGACGGGGTCGATCTGAAGGTCGAAGAGGGCCGCATCCTCGGACTCATCGGCCCGAACGGCGCGGGCAAGACCACCGCGCTCAAGGC
>DATBNA010000330.1:0-3142 GCA_036554545.1 Hyphomonadaceae bacterium | reverse complement strand
TGCAGCGTATGCAGATCAAGTCGATGCTCAACGAGTGGGAGCGCAGGAATCCCGGCAAGCGCCAGGTGATGGCGCGGGCGCTGAGCCCTGTGCGGCCCTCGCACCTGATGGATGGGGAGCTGTTCGACTTTGCCGGGCTGGAGCTGGGCGCTCCGGGGACAAAGGACGACGGGATGTAGGGTGGATCAAGTGCAGCGAAACCTGGCCTACGGCGCGCCGCCCGACGACGAGGCCGGCGCGGCCGCCGTTCTTGCGGGCGGGGCCTTGGGCGCTTCGAAGCGCTGTTTCATCGCATCGGAGAAGGCGTCGATCCGTGGCGCGTCCGCAAGACGGCGCACAGCCTCCGAAAGCGCCGCGCCGCCAGCGCTGGCTTGGGATGTGATGAGATCGAAGCTGGCCTTGTTGGGGCTGCCTTCGAACGCGCCGGTATAGCGGCGAAGGTCAGCCAGCATGGACATGTCCCTCGCCATGCGCGCAGCGATCGCCGCCTTGAACAGGATATCCGCGTCTTTCGCCTGCACCGCGCCCACAGGCGGCAACATTGCGATGAAGGCGCGCGCAGCTTCCGGGTATTTGCGATCGCGCCAGTAGGCGTCGGCGAGGAGTGACTTCGCTTCTAGCCCCTCAAGGCCTTCGACCAGCTCCACGACATGGTCGAAGCGGCCGAGGTCGCGATAGGCGGCGGCTTCCAGCAGCCGGCGTTCAAGCGCGAGTTCCTTCGGCAGCGAGGGCTGGCGTGTCGTGTTGATGGCGGCAAGCGCCTTCTCGGGACGCTTGTCCCAGAGATAGATGGTGGCGAGGTCGACGGCGATCGCGGACTTGCCGATGCCGCGGATGCGGTTGTCGACCTGGTATTGCAGGAGCTGGCTGGCCGGCTCGAGCAGATCGAAGGCGACGAGACGCTGCGCCAGCTTGCGGATCATCTGGTCGCCGTCATTGCCGATCGGCGTCAGGTCGTCGGCGAACTCGTAGAAGAGTGCGAGCGCCTGGATCGGATCGAGCCGGTCGGCTTCGCCATTGAGGAAGAGGCGACGGAAATAGTCGGAAAGCTTGAGACGCAGGTCCCGCGCGCCGGGCGCATCGACGTCGCGCAGGGCGGTCGACTGGGTAAGCAGGAGCGCTTCCCGGAAACGGCCGACGCGCATGTACTGGTCGGCAAGAATGCCGACGGTCGCCATCTCCACATCATCGCCGCGCCAGCGGAAACGCAGGGATTCGAGCTCGCCAGCAGCGTCGTTGGCCATCATGCGGCCAGAGGCGATGCCTGCTTCCAGACGCCTCAGTTCTGCGCGCACCGCCACCGGTTCAGACGCCTGCTGCGACAGCCGTTCAAGTTCAGCGTAGGCGGCCTCAGGCCCGTCAATGACTGCCCTGAGGCTTGCGAGAATCAGCCGGCCGCGCTCAACGGTTTCCCTGTCGCCGCTTGCAACCGCCAGTTCGGCGTGACGGCGCGCTCCGTCATAGTCATTGGTGTTGAGTGCAGCTTCCGCGCGGGCAACGGAAAAGATCGCGGCCTTCTGTGGCGGATAGGCATCGACCTGGTTTTCCGCGGCGCGGAAGAGTTCGGAGGCGCGCTCCCACTCCGTTCGACCGGCGGCGACCATTGCGCGCCACAAGGACGCCGACGGGTCGCCACGCAGAGAACCACGCGACAACGCGTCGTCGGCCTCCTTGAGGCGATCCGCCATGAAGTTGGCGACGCCGCGAAGGCCAAGGAAGACGGGGTCGGATTCGAGTTCGCGCCGTTCCGACGCCGCCACCTTGAGGACGCCGAGCGCCTCGAGATCCATCTCGTGGGCAAGATAGAAGCGGGCAAGGTCGAGAAGCGTCTCCGCCCCTTCGGCGGTCGTGGGATCAGCTTCCGCAGCGCGGGAATTGAGCGCCGATTGGCGCTTGAAGAAGTCCTCGCCCTTTTTCGGTCCCCATTTGACGAAGTCGATGAAGGCCGGATTGACAACGGGTTTCGGCGCCTCCGGCTTCTTCGCCACGACCTGGATCTCGGCCGCCGGCTGGCTGGGCGTCATCGAGGCGATCACGCGTTCGCGGTCGATGGCGACGATCACGTCGTCCGACTTCGGCGCGAAAGCAAGGCCGTGCGCCGTCGCCGGCATCGAGGCCTCCACGAAGTCACGCGGCGTGGGAGATGCCGAGGACGGGCCGTACGAAACGGCGGCGGCTACCATGTCGCCGATAACAGGATCCTCGAACCAGACAAGGCCGCTGGCGCCGACCAGCATGGTCTCGATGCGTCCGCCCTTGCGTTCGGGTTTGAGGAAACGGTGCGGCTTGAGCGCGGTCGGGGCCAAGCGGATGGTCCAGCTGGTCTCATGCGCTTCGGCGGACAGGACGAGACCCTTCGGCGCCTCGATTCGCATCATCGTGGCGTTCCTGGCGCGCATGGTCCGGACGCGATAGCCTGCGGGCAGTGTCGTCTGATCGATCTTGAGGTCGGCGTTGGCGGCGAACACCGCCCACACCGCGGATCCGCGTGAGAACACAGCCGCCGGCGCCGGCGCGGCGAAGATCGCTTCGAGTTCCAGCCCGGTGGCGAGCGGGACGGCCTTCACGTCCACCACGCCGCTGCGTGGCGCAGGATCTGTCCAGCTGGAGGCCAGCTCTGTAACGCGCTCCTTGCCGCCGAGGGTTGTGTCAGGCAGCGGCGCGGGCGTTTCGGTGGCGGCTTGCGTGACGGCGCCTTCTTCAGCCTGAATGAGGTTCTTGGGGGGCGCCAGAAGGATTGGCTTTTCTTCGGCAGGCTTGGCCGCGGCCTGCTCCGGCTTCGGCGGCGCCGTTTCGGGCTTTGCCGCAGTTCTGGCGTCCGCAGGCGTTTCGGGCTGCGGAGGCCGCGTGATGTCGATGACGGCGATGTCGCCCTCGAAGAAGTGCCTGATCGGCAGCTTGTCCTTCGAGGTGATGGTGACGAGGTAGCCCTTGTCAGTGTTCTCCGCATCGAACTTTTCGAGATTGGCCGGAGGGGTGATGCGCAGATAGGCAAGGTCCGCCTTGGCGCGGCGCGCGAAGAGAAGCTTCAGCGTCCCCTCGCCTCTTTCCACGACCCTGTAGCCGACGCGCTCGGGCCAGTAGAAGGCCACACGAGATGACTCTCCGGAATGGCTGCCGCGGATTTCCAGCTCGTCAATCC
>DATBNA010000662.1:0-1629 GCA_036554545.1 Hyphomonadaceae bacterium | reverse complement strand
CGAACGCATCCGCCAGATTGAAGCGAAAGCCCTGCGCAAGCTGAAGCACCCGAGCCGGTCGCGGAAGCTGCGCTCGTTCCTCGATACCTGATCGAGCGATCAGCTCTGAATTGAAAGCCCGGCCATCGCGCCGGGCTTTTTTTTGCTGCTTTGCGCTACAGCGCTAGCTCCCCCGACATCCCAAACCGCTGGTGCATCAGCGTTGACGACACCACCCGCTGGATGCGGCCTTCATAGGCAGGCCGCTGGTCCGGCGGGCAGGTCTGCATCTCCTTGAAGGCGGCGCGCGCCTTGGCGGGATCGAAGATCGGCTGCTCGTCGAGCGCGCGCGAGGCGAGCACATCCGCAAGCATCGTCATCATCGGATCGCCCGCAGCAGCAGGCGGCGATGTGAAGGGATGTTTCTCGCGGTTGTAGATTTCCTTGATCAGCACGTCCTTCGCGGCCTCACGCAGCACATGTTTCTCGCGATAGCCCTTTGTCTTCATCGCGATGGGCACGCGGGCGGCGTAGTGGGCGACATGATGGTCGAGAAACGGCACGCGTCCCTCGATCGAATGCGCCATCTCCATCCGGTCGCCAAGGAAGGAGAGGATGAAGTTCGCAAGATGCGCCTTGGAGTTGATGTAGAGCCCCTGGTGCAGGCGGTCTCGCCCTGCCACGGCCATCGACAGCGGCAGCCGGTCCAGCACGTCGGCATAGACGGACTTGCCCTCGACGAACCGCGCCACGTCATCTCGCAGCCACGGCGCCGTCGCCGCGCCCATGGCGCCAAAGCTCTCGATGAAGGATGGCAGGAAGCCGAGCCGCTTCACCACTTCTGCGAACATCGGATTGTCCGCCGCCTGCTGCATGAAGATGGAGCGCGTCGCCGCATTGGCTTCGAACATCTGCGCGATCAGCGCTTGCGTTTCCTTCTCTGTTCGCCCGTTGGGATGGTGCAGCAGGGCATCGCGCCGGAAAGTAGCGTACCCGCCCAGCAGCTCGTCCGATCCCTCGCCCGTGAAGACGACCTTCAGGCCCGCATCCCGCACCGCTTTGCTGAGCAGGAATTTCGCGGCGCCATGTCCGTTCACCATCGGCATCTCGGCGTGCCACACGGCGTCTGAATAGGCGTCGGCGAGCGCTTGCCGCGTCACCGGCACCTGATGATAGGTCGCGCCGACGAACTCGGCCTGCCTGCGCGCGATCGGAGATTCGTCCCACAGCGGATTGTCGAAGGCGAGGGTGTAGGCCCGGATCGGGCGCGACATCTGGCGCTGGGCAAGGCCAAGCACAGCGCATGAATCGATGCCGCCGCTGAGATAGCAGCCGACCTCGACATCCGCGACCATCCGCTCGCGTACTGCATCGCTCAGCACGTCGCGGAAACCGGCGACGACCTCGGCCTCGGGGCGCTTGTCCGCAGCAGTCTCCTCAATGGTCGGGAAATCCCAGTCCCAGTAGCGGTAGATCTGCACGTCGTTTCCGCGCGCGATGGCGTAGCAGCCTTGCGGCACCGAGCGGATGCCGGCGAACAGCGTGCGCTCATGGTTGCGGAAGAGGAAGAAGTCCTGCCAAGCCGCCTCGGCGTCCCAGGCAGCCGGAACGCCGAGCGCCAGCAAAGCCTTGATCTCCGAGGCGAAGACA